>JBEPYD010000016.1:0-25891 GCA_041641575.1 Bacteroidales bacterium | reverse complement strand
TACGAGGAAATATAAACCTAATATCAGCAGGATTGAATACACACAAATTCGCATTTGTATGATACGTCGTTTATAAAGAAAAATGTTTACAAACAGCAGCAAAGCAATTGCCGTTACCATTACCATTACAGGCCATGTTGATAATATAAGGGTCTGCTGACCATCTTCTACCACACCACTGGTGTATAGTGTATATAAGATTTCTCCAGTGCCTTCAAGTCCTAACAAGGGAAGGAAATATACTGCGGTAATTAAAATAGCTGCCAGAAACAGGTAAATGCTTTGAACTCTTTGTATCATCTTTTTTTGTGGTATTTTCAGGAACAATTAGGGTAGCCAGGAGCTTCCCGCGTTGCAAAGTTAATTAATTGTTTCCTAAAATTAATGGCAAACCATCACTTGAAGAACCAATAACAACAACTTTTGAGTTGGGAGATTCAGAAAGACTGGTAGTAGCTTCAATTCCCCGCATACGCAGCAGGTTATTGGTTAAACTGCTGTTTATAATTTGGTTGGCACGGGCTTCACCTTCTGCAGCTATTCGTTTTCTCTCGGCTTCGCTTTCTTCTTTTTGCAAACGAAACTGGTATGCAAGTGCTTCCTGTTCCTGCTTCAGTTTATTTTCAATTGCTTCCTTAATCTGTGGGGGAAGGTTTATGGAACGGATAAGCAAGGCACGCATATCAATATGATTTTCTTTAAGTACCAGGGCTGTTTCTTTTATAATTGATTGTTCCACCTCAGAGCGTTTTGTTGAATAAATCTCTTCCGCAGTATAGCGGCCGGCCACCTGGCGAACAGACGAGCGTACCTCTGGAATGATGAGCTGATTGATATAATTCTCACCAAATACAGCATGCAATGGGCCTATTTCATCGTAAATCGGGTTAAAACGAACAGAAACATCCATGTTTACAGAAAGACCGTTTTTGTCAAGTACATCCATGGTTTCTTCCCTTTGCTGTTCTTTTACATCATATACATATAATTCATTCCATGGAGCAATAATGTGGAAGCCTGGCATAAATATATTTTCGCTGTCAAGTCCGGAGGTGAACTTGCGGAAAATTACAGCTCTTTCACCTGGCTGCAGGGTTTTGAACATTGCACTACCGAAGATAAGTACCACCACTACGATGGCACCCAAAATAATTAATAATCCTTGTTTTTGTTTCATGATAAAAAATTTTACTGTTTATTTTAAATACCTTTATGCTGTAAAAATACTACTAAATTAACAGAACCACCCTGTAAAAAAGTAGTTTTATGAATCTAACCTCAAACATATTGAAATTATGTCACATATAAATCCATCTTTACCCTCAGAATTAATAATCAATCCGGATGGAAGCATTTTTCACCTGCATTTAAAGCCGGGAGAAATTGCTGATAAAATAATTCTGGTGGGTGATCCGGGGCGGGCAAAACTCATTGGCAATTATTTTGATACACTAGAAGTTTCTGTTGAAAGCCGTGAGTTTGTTACCCGTACCGGTACATATAACGGAAAGAGATTGACAGTATTGTCTACAGGAATTGGTACTGATAATATTGATATTGTGCTGAATGAGTTAGATGCCCTGGTTAATATTGATTTCAAGACAAGATTGCCTAAAGAAAAGAAAGTTTCCCTTGAATTTACCCGAATTGGGACAACGGGTTCCCTTCAGGCTGATATTCCGGTGGATTCCTTTATATTATCAGCGTATGCCGGAGGTTTTGATGGGCTGATTTATTATTATCAGTCTCATGAACATGCCATAGAAAAAGTACTTACAGATGCGTTTATGGAACAGGTACCTGTTGCCGGAGCTTATATTTCGCCTTATTTTTGCAAAATATCTGGCAGCTTTGTTGATGCTTTGGCCACTAAAAGCATACAGGGAATTACTCTTTCGGCACCGGGTTTCTATGGTCCACAGGGTCGTTCGCTAAGGTTGCATTCTGTTTTTAAAGAATTCATTGATCAGGCAGCAAATTTTTCATACAATGGATATTCCATTACCAATTTTGAAATGGAAAGTTCCGCTATTTATGGACTATCACAGATGATGGGACATAAAGCGCAAACAATTTGTGCAGTAATTGCCAACCGGAAAACCGGAGAGGCCAGTCCCGATTATCTTCAGACCATTGAGCAGTTAATTGCCTATACCTTAGATGTGATTTCTAAGTGAGTTGATTTCTCTGTTGAAAAAATACATGAAAATTTCATACAAAATGTCAGATTTAGCAGTTCTTTTTAGCTATTTTTGATCATCATTAAATGAAAACGGCCATTCCATGCAGCCAAAAGACTTATATACAAAAATGGAAGATAAAGAACTACAGGCACTAATTACGCTTTTAGACGATCCTGATTCAGATGTTTTTACATCTGTGGCGGAGAATTTAAAAAGCAGAGGTGCATCTGTGGTTCCAAACCTGGAGCGTGCATGGGAAACAGCCCTTGATGAGAAAGTTCAGGAAAGGCTTGAAAACATTATACATGACATCCAGTTTAACATGGTGGCAAAAAACCTTTCAGAATGGCGTGCCGGTGGTGGTATCGATTTGCTTGAAGGGGCCTACTGGGTAGCTAAGTACCAGTATCCACAACTAAAAATGATTGATCTGGAACTTGAGATAGACAAAATAAAACGGGATGTGTGGCTTGAACTTAATGAGGATTTAACGGCCCTTGAAAAGGTGCGCATCATCAATCATATTTTTTATGATATTTATGGCTACACAGGAAACAGTGAAAACTTTTTTGCAGCGCAGAACTCTTACATTAATCAGGTAATAGAAACCCGAAAGGGCAATCCTATTTCTTTATCAATCATATATTCACTGGTAGCTCAGGAGCTTGACATACCCATTGTTGGGGTAAATCTTCCAAAGAGTTTTATCCTTGCATATGTTGATGAAATCGGCGGGTTTAATGATGATAATATCCTTTTCTACATTAATCCATACAGTTATGGTACAGTTTTAAGCAGAAAAGATATTGAAGTGTTCCTGCAGCAACAAAGAATAGAAGAAAGGGAAGATTTTTACAAGCCCTGTACCCACATTGAAATAGCCAGCCGGTTGATTCTTAATCTTATTAATTCCTATGAAAAGAGCAATCAATCAGACAAAATTCCAAATTTAAAGATGCTTTTTCGTATTCTGAATCCACGCAAGGAAGAATAATTATCTTCATCAAAAGAAAGTAATCTTTCGTCAAATACAACACCTCTTTTTTTTATTTTTCTGTATTTTTTGATAAAAAGCATGTCTCTGGTAATCAAATTTTTAAAGGATTATTCTAATGCTTTATTTGATTTAGATTCAGGTGTAAGTAATAGAATTTCATAAGGTTACGTCGATTATTTATAGAAATTAACGTTGCTTTTTTTTATTCAAATAAAAGAAACAACTTCTAAAGATTATTGGTATATTTAAAATAAATAATAAAAACAATAATCATGGCTTCACTTATAAACGGATTGCTCTTTGAATGTCCTTTTAAGCAGGAACTTGAAAATTGTCCTTTTAGTGAACTTCGATCATATGGTTTTTCAGGTGCCATTAACAAACTTGCAGATTTTGATGCATATACCATCAGTCAATTAAATATCTACCACAGACTATGTTCGAAAACAAGGGAATTAAGTTTCCGGAATTTACCTGTCTAACCCGGATTGATTATTTTACCTGATAAATATCATTTAAAAAACTTACCAAATAGTCTGACGTAATTTCAGGTTTTTCTTCGTGTGGAATATGGCCGCATTCATCTATGATACGTAAGGTGGAATTTTGTAGGTGATCAGCCAGCTTTAAACCATTCCTTAAAGGAATAACAGGATCTTGCTTTCCCCAGATTATTAAGGCAGGAATCTGTATTTGCTTGAATTTCTCAATCTCTTCATAATAATTTTCAGGAATGAGCTGCTCGGCAGTTTTAATATAGACATTATGATGTCGTTGGCGGTAAAAGTAAGGCCTGTAACGTTTGATGAGTACATCCGTTACTTTTTGCTTATCATAAAAAATTCTCCCGATGGCATACCTGATAATACTGTTAAGAGGAATAAGTAAAAATAAAAAGATATAACGAAGAAACGGGGTATTGAGTATTTTTATAAAACGTGGCTTCGGATCTTTAAATGCTGCAGAATCTAACAAAACAAGTGCATCTATTTTTGATGTTAATTCACGCATGGTAGCAAGTGTTAAAACTACTCCACCACCCATAGAATGCCCCACGAGTGAAAACTTTTTTAGATTTAAATATGCTGTAAATGCTTTAATTATGTGCGCCTGATCATATAAACTGTATGCACCATCATGCGGTGCCGATGAATCTCCATATCCTTTTAGGTCGGGAATAAATAGTGTATATTTATGTCCAGGGAATTTAGCCAGGATACTGTGCCAGTTTAATCGACTGCAGGCAAAACCATGAATAAGCACAATATTATTTGGGCCATTCCCCGACTTCTGGTAACGTATTGTTATTTGTGGCGAGTATTTGTATTCTCCTTCTTCTGTGTTAACCATACTCATGTATATGGGGATGAACTAATTGTCAGAAAAAACATCTGTTTCATAGATAAAAAGATTTGCATTTTTCCAGGCATCCCATGAAAGACCGGCTTTATCATGGGCACAATGCCGAAGCATTTCAATACGATCCCAACCGGTTTTTTGCGCCACCTGCGGTAGAAAAGTCCCTGAGCGGCCGTCCTTTTCTAAATAGATCCCATGTATATCAGGATGATACTCTTCAGCAGAATTGATTGGAACCATGGGATAAATAATGCTGATTTCTATTGAAACATCATTTAATTCCTCCCTGCTGACTGCAGGAAAACGATAGTCCCTGAATGCAGCTGAGACAGCAAGCTCTGATGTTTCTTTCCACAAAGGTTTCGAAGTTTCAAAATTGCCCAGGCATCCCCTGAGTTTCTTGTTCACGTAAACGGAAACAAAAGCCCCTGCCCTTTGATTAAGAGCTTCCGGACCCGGAGCTACCTCACTGGGTTTACTATTCAGTATTTTATTTTCTATACTGCTCCTGGCCAACATTAACAATTTCTTCTTATCATTTTCTTGTAATTTTAGAACCATTGAAATTTATTTTTACGCCAGTTTTAGTGAAAAGTAGCCAACAACCCTGCTTCTGTCTCCGAATTCAATATCTCCTGAATTAGCATATCGAATAACAGAAAATTGAATATCAGGTTCGTTTATTGCAAGGTACATCAATATTAATGTTGCTGACCATCCGCACATGCGGGTAAGCACGCCAGGCATATTCTGTTGTTTACTTTGTGTTATTTTTCTGAAAAAATCATCAGGCTTTCCTTCTGCTACCCATTCTACAGTTTCTCTATCCACTTCTAACGCATTTTCATAATTTGGGTAATGGGAAAAGTCTGTGCTTACAATAAAGAGGTTATCAGGTGTAAAATAAGACTTTAATGCTTCCGCAATTTTTTTGCATTCAGATTTTTGATCCGTACCTACAAGAATTGGTACAACAGAGAGCGTTTCACCATAGAGTTGCTGTAGAAAAGGTATTTGCACCTCCAGTGAATGCTCATTGGCGTGTGCTTCTTCATTTGTACTTAAAAGCGAACTTGAAGCAATGAGTTTATCTGCCAGAGATGTATTTATTTTTGCTAACCCTAATGGTGTTTGAAAACCTTCCTGATTAGAAACCGCAGCACCTTTAAAATAATGGCGATGGCTGGAACCCAATAAGAAAATGTTCTGGGGAGCAGGTTGATTTTTTAGTTTACGATAACCAGAGCCAGCAATTTCTCCGGAATAAATATACCCGGCATGTGGCAAAATAAGCGCACGCACATGTGCCTGACTGTCTTCTTTTTCTCCATCATCTTCTATAAATTGAGAAATATCCTGGGTCAACTGCTGATCATTAGCGGAATAAAAACTACCGGAAAAAGCTGGTTTTCTTATATTTTTAATCATAAAAACCTTTTTATTAACAAGGTGGGTAAAAATTCACTCCCCCTCTTTCTATTATATTTAGCAAATTTCATGCAAGAATTGTTTAAATACTCTTGTATAAATATACATTTAGATGCTTAGTTGCTGTCCGGGTCAATATTATACGTAATATATGTGATGTTTATTTATGGTTTGCTAAAAACATAATTTTGACACAAACCAGTCTCATTTTTAATTTCAACATTGAAAGCTTTAACCAGAAATTGCAATCTGCTTCACTGACTACGATTCGAAGTATGGTAATCCATCTTCATTTCATCCTGTTGCCTTTTACAACTTCCAGATTTGTCTGTAAACCCAATTCTTTTCCCTGAATTTAGCCCCTGGATGCCCAAAAGATATTCAAATTATGAATGTACAATAAAATCAACAATAGTGTGTAATACAGGATTCAAATCAGGGAAAAAAATCTACAATTTTTATATTTAGTTTTACATTTTTCTCCATTTAAAACAAATTAGCATACTGTAAATCAATTAATTATTTCCTAAGTATTTAAAGAGTTAAAATATTGGCATATATGTTGTCATATAACCATTAACAAATACACCCCTAACATTATATTTACATGTTTATTCTATTTTCCTGTAAATTAAACAGCTTTACTATTGACAAGGTGCAATTTTTTTTGTATCTTTCACACACTAATCTACCACTCAAAACTAACTATTATGAAGAATAAATTTAAAAGCAGAGAGGAGCGAATCCGACGACTGGAAAACGAAATTAAAAAACTGGAGATATCTATGAATATTTCAAGGGAAAATAAAGAAAAGCAAGATTCTGTGTATGATTTTATAGTGCCCTGGCAGCTTTAGTTCGTTAATCAACATTTTAGTAAAAAAAACGTGTTTGAAAAACACTAATATTATCCCGGTTATCAGTGACAGTTAGTTCCAAATCATGCCATTGATTCCGGGATATCCTTTCATTATCAAAAGTATATTCCAGAAGATTAGATTTTGGATCGTATTCGAATAATACCCACTCATTATCAATAAATCCTTCATAGCTTTTTACTCCTGATGCTTTATCACTAACATCAAAACGAATAGATGTTTTACCACCCATTTGTGCGTCTTTCCAAATATTCCCCGGTAAAATCACTGGTGGTTCATCATCAAGCATAATAGCATATATACCAAACGAGCGGGTTCGGACGGTGACAAAACCATTCTTATACACACCACCTTCATATATGGGAAGCCCCCTTTTGTTTAGGCTAACAATATATGCTTTCCCCAATTTATCATAAGGAACATTTTCAGGCGCTATGGAAACTGTATAGTATTTATGTGCCGGAGTTTGCAAATCCTGAATATGATGCATTGCAGAATAATAATTCTTTTGTGCAGGTTCACTTTTATATTCAAATGGGAGGTCCTCATATAAAGTTCCGGCAGGTATATAAACTTTAAGCCCTTCTGCAGAAAACGAGTTTTCTCTGTCCCACTCCATCATCTTTACAAAATTATCATCGTACTCCTTGCTGCACCGATCGGTTTCTCCGGTGCTTCCCTTTACCTGAAAAGATACTGTACTTTCATTTTTATATGCATCCAACACAATAAATTCAATGGTTTGTAGCTTTTCAGTATCAAAGGAATAGGTATGTTTATTATTTATTTTTTCATAAATACTTAAATTATTATTTGGAAGCCTCCAGGTACGCTGCAAGCTTCGTCTGGTAAGTTCTCTGGCTTCATAATCAATATGTGACAGAATATATCGCGTTTCGTAAAAGGAAAATTCATCCAATTTATGTGCATATATCAGGCTGCTATCGATATACATGGATATGGCATACGGGGCACATCTGTTAGGCACATAACTCAGGTAATCATAGGCTTCAATAGAAAACCCAATCTCACCATGCACAACTACCGGCTTGTTCTGCTGAATCTGGTATTTACCACCTAAATAGGCTACCGGTAAAATTATTTTCTCACAACTTCCATTTACAAAGCTATTCTCGTTCAGTGGATAAATGCCTACTGCCCTTATTTGCGGTGGAATATGATCTGCAATATCAAAATTATAAAAAAGTCCATTCTGCGGCAGCTGATTCGACAGATTTCGAATTTCAAAGTGCAGATGTGGCCCACTTGAGCTACCGGAATTACCTGACCAGGCGATTTGCTCGCCTTTGCTTACCTTAATAGAATTTTTTGGTGGAAACAATTCTATTTCAAAGGACTGTTTTTTATATTGCTGTTCCTTTATATACGAGTCTATTTTCTCGGAGAACCCATTAAGATGCCCGTAAACTGACATATATCCTAAATCTGGGTGAGACACATAAACAGCTTTTCCGTAGCCACCGTGCGTAATTTTTATGCGGGAAACATATCCATCTGCAATACTAAAAACCTTGTGGTCAACTACACCCTGTGTTTTAAAATCAAGTCCTGCATGAAAATGACCACCGCGTAATTCTCCAAAATTTCCCGACAATCGTAAAGGAATATCCAGGGGAGCAGCAAAATCAGGATTAGCTTTTTGGCCTGATGCAGAAGAGAAAAATGCAATAATTAAAAAATTGGCAACTATTATATGTAATTTTGTCATTCAAAATCGATTATTATAAGATTAAGTTTAGGAAAAACGGTATAAATACAAAACTATGCTATTCAAACGAAATTGTAAAAAATCATTAAATTTTTTTATTTCTTAAACCTATATTATATTTGTAATAAGAATAGTTTAATAAAATGGCTGAAAATTATGAAGAAATAATTGTTGAGCTAAAGCTGAAAATTAATAAAGTAATTGATAGCTTTGAAGCCGCAAAAAAGGACAATGAAACGCAAAAAAACATTGTTGAAAATCTCAGGCAGGAAATATCGAGGAGAGATTTGAAGATTGAAGAACTGGAAAAGAAGCTTGAGACATATAAAATAGCAAAAACAGTTGTGGCCACCAGCGATGATGCCCACGATGCTAAGATAAAAATAAACAGAATTGTGCGGGAAATTGATAAATGTATTTCTCTGATGAATAAATAAAAAAGTGCTGAATACCGAAAAATCATGGATGATAAATTATCGATAAAAGTAAATGTGGCGGACAGGTATTATCCCCTGAAGATTGAGCGAAAGGATGAAGAGGAGATTCGGAGAGCAGCAAGATTAATTAATGAAAAAGTTCTGCAATACAAACAGCGGTATGCCGAAAAGGATACCCAGGATTTTCTAGCGATGGCAGCATTACAATTTGTGATAAAACTGCTGGAATTTGAAAAAAAAACAGATGTATCGCCTGTAGTTGACAGTATAAAGGAGTTGAATCAGGAGTTAGATGCATATTTGCAGGGAGAGAAAACAAACGTTCTTTAAAATAGTATTGCCCGCATTGTTCCTTCACTAATTTGGAAACTCAACACTTATCCAATTGGAGCAAAGCTCAATAGCATGAAAACAGGCCTCATTCCTGTAAGTTAAATTACAGGAATCCTCATTAGAGGACGGTGGAAGTTTGAATATTATTGGCAGCTCCAACCATGTCATTTTTGGGGTTTCCCTAATTCTGGAGGAATTGGTGCGGGTTTTTTATATTCATATAATTAATAAAAATAAATTATGATAACAACCGTAATAATAGGGGCAATAGCTTTTCTGGCAGGAGCAGGGTTGGCCTGGTTGCTGTACAGTACAGCATTGAAGCGAAAAGCTGAAACAATAATTAAGGAGGCTAAAACAGAGGCTGAGGTCATACGCAAGGATAAAATTCTTCAGGCAAAAGAAAAGTTTCTTCAGTTAAAATCAGAACATGAGAAAGTAATAAATGAGAAAAACAGCAAAATATCTCAGGCGGAAAACAGAATAAAACAAAAAGAAAACTCACTTTCTCAGAAGTATGAAGAGCTGCAACGGAAACAAAATGAGGCCGATGCAATACGTGAAAACCTAAATAATCAGATTAATATTGTTGAAAAAAGAGGTGAAGACCTGGAAAAGATCCACAAACAGCATGTGCTTCAGCTCGAAACCATTAGTGGATTAAGTGCAGAAGAGGCAAAAGCCCAATTGATCGATTCCCTTAAGGCTGAGGCTAAAACTGAAGCCATGTCTACCATTAATGAAATAATGGATGAGGCCAAAATGACAGCCTCTAAAGAAGCGAAAAAAATTGTTATTGAAACCATTCAAAGGGTAGCAACAGAAAATGCCATTGAAAATTCAGTAACTGTTTTCCATATTGAAAGTGATGAAATTAAAGGACGAATTATTGGCCGTGAAGGACGAAACATTCGTGCGCTGGAGGCTGCAACAGGAATAGAAATAATAGTAGATGACACGCCGGAAGCCATTATTCTTTCAGGATTTGACCCGTTGCGTCGTGAGGTGGCTAGGTTATCATTACATCAGCTTGTTACCGATGGCCGAATTCATCCTGCGCGTATTGAGGAGGTGGTGAACAAAACACATAAACAAATTGAAGAAGAAGTTGTGGAGGTGGGTAAACGCACTGCGATAGACCTGGGTATCCATGGCCTACATCCAGAATTGATACGGTTGATTGGAAAGATGAAGTACCGCTCTTCTTACGGGCAAAACCTTCTCCAACATTCCCGCGAGGTTGCAAACCTTTGTGCCGTTATGGCCAGCGAACTGGGGTTAAATCCCAAAGCCGCCAAACGTGCAGGCCTGCTTCATGATATAGGCAAGGTACCTGACGATGAGCCGGAATTGCCACATGCAATTTTGGGAATGAAACTCGCTGAACGGTATAAGGAAAAACCTGATATTTGTAATGCTATTGGAGCACATCATGATGAAGTTGAAATGACCAGTCTTTTCTCACCCATTGTGCAGGTATGCGATGCAATATCCGGAGCACGTCCGGGTGCACGCCGCGAAGTTGTTGATTCATACATAAAAAGACTTAAAGAGCTGGAATCATTGGCACTCTCCTACCCTGGCGTAACTAAAACTTATGCCATACAGGCTGGTAGAGAATTGCGGGTAATTGTTGGAAGTGAAAAAATCTCTGATACGGATGCTGAAACACTCTCTTACGATATTGCAAAAAAGATTCAGGATGAACTTACCTATCCCGGACAGGTTAAAATAACAGTAATAAGGGAAACGCGCGCGATAAGTTATGCTAAATAAGCTATTTAAAAGCCGCTTTCGGGCGGCTTTTTTATTGGCCATACCTTTGTAAATCTGCCGGTATCCCGAAAAACGGCAAAAGAATAGTACGGTTTCATAGTTCCTTTATATAAGGTATCACCCAGATTTTTTTTACAGAGTATATAGAGCAACTCGCTGCAAAATATTGCATCATGATTTGCAAGGTTGAAAGAATGATCAAAAGGAAGAGATTGCTCCAGGTAAAAGCTGGCATCCTGAACTAAGGCATGGGAAATTTCAGGGGTGGCTGCCTTATGGCGGATAATCTCGTTAGTGCCGGGTACACTTTCTCTCATAAAATCAATAAGACATGTTTTACGGACGCCATCTGCTTCACTAATATAGTTGGATACTGCATGTATAACTGAAAACCCAACACGGGATGTACTATCCTGAACGATAACACCACAGTGTGAAATACCAGTACCATCATTTAACATATTCTCTATTATTCCGCTCAGCATCCCCTTCCCTTTCCTGAGGATAAAATCTCCCTGCGCAATATTGGCCGGAACATTTATCACTAATTGGGTCTTTTTTTTAAGGGAACCTAAAATGTGTAAATAGATTAATAAAATAACAATAGCACACAGGATTACACCAGCCAATAATTTTCTCTGCTTTTCTATTTTGTTAGTGCCACCTTCCACTCGCCTTCTTCCTTTTTTAGGTTTAATGTCTCTGTTTTGCCATCTGCGGTGTATGTGCAAGTGGCAGTTTCTCCATCTACCTCACAACCGATCATTTCAAAATCAGAAGGAAAATCTATTTGTTCATCTGCCAAACCTGCCATTCCCTGCAGAATGGTCATCATTGGGGCAGTTTCCTTTGTCATGAGTGCTTGTGCTTCCATCCATTCCTTTTTGCTTAAATGTGTCAGAAAATCCTCCGCTACTGGTTCAGGACTGCTCCCTCCACAATTAACGAGTAGCAATGACAGCATAAAGAAACATAGACCATTAATTAGTGTTTTCATTTCATTATTTTTAGTTATACGTTCTATCCTGTAACCTGTAAAAATAAATATTCGGTTTGGTTTTTATCCTAAAAGAGATTAAAAATTTTTATTTGACAGATAGCTGTCCTGCAAGTTCTCTGATCCTAAAATGAATTCTCTGTAGAATTTACTAAAAATAAAAATATTTTGATCAAAGCGTTCATTTTTTTATTAAATGCTGAATGCTATACACAGAAAATTTGGTTATTTACATTCATAGTACTACATTTGAACATCTTAACATGGATTATGCTGCGTATCCCATTATTATACAAATATTTACTCATCGTTACGGGATTTTTCCTTCTCGGAATTCTCAACCTTAGTCATACCATTAGTGCACAAACAAGTGTAGATGATCCGGAGGAACTCAGAATAAAAGCACTGAATGACCTGGCTACTTCCTACATTGCTGATTCCCCCACCCTGGCCATAAGTTATGCCCATGAGGCTCTGGAACTTGCTGAAAAAAACAAAATACAAATTGAACGGGCACGTGCACTATCTATTCTGGGTGATGGAAATGTAGAACTGGATGATTACCGGCAGGCAGCAAATCTCTACCTGAACGCACTTGATATCTATCAAACACAGGATAATAAGGAGGCTGTTATAGCTCCCATCAAGAGTAAGATTGGAAAGCAATATTTCTTTTTGGGAAAATATAATGAGGCCATCAGTTATTTTAAAGAAGCTTTGTTACTTTATCAGGAATTGGATGATGATGAGGGAAAGGCTAATGTTTTCCACAAGATGGGACAGGTTTATGCTGCCATGGATGAACAGGATCTCGCACTTGAAAACTATAAAAAATCGCTTATTTTAAATAAAAAAATTGGCAATAAAACTGATATGGCTGCCCTGTATCAAAATATAGGTATCGTTTATTACAGCTGGCAGTCTTATGACGAGACCATTGAATATTATCAAAAATCGCTTGATATTTATAAAGAAATAGATCATCCCATTGGAATGGCATCTACTTCCAGTAATATAGGTCTGGTAAATGAAGTAAGGGGAAACTATAAAGAGGCTTTAAAATACTATACTGATGCACTGGAAGGATTCCGTGAAGAAAATTACCAACGAGGTATTATATATGCCATGTATAATGTGGCCTCAGCCCTGCGACATCTTGAAAGACTTGACGAAAGTGTAAAGCTATACAAGGAAAGTGCTGATCTGGCAGCGAAATATGGATTTTCCAGGCATATTGTAGATGTTTATCATTCACTTTCTGAAGTTTATGCTGGTATTGATGATTACCGCCAGGCCCTTGATTACCACAAGCAATATGTCTCTCTTAAAGACTCTCTTTCTAAGGATGCATCACAAAAAGAAATTGCAGAAATTGAGGCCAAATATGATTTAAAGCTTAAAGAACACGAACTTGCCACCAAAGATAAACAACTTGATCATCAGCAGGCTTTGAATATTGTGTTGGTAGGTGGCACTGGCGTATTACTGATACTCGCCAGCCTCCTTTTATGGTCCAATATACAAAAACGCAGGGCTAAAAAGGCGCTTGAACTGCACCGTGACAAACTGGAGGAAATTGTAAAACAACGGTCAGCCCAGCTTAAGGTTGAAATAAATGAACGAAAGGCTGCCGAGGAGGCAGACAGGCTCAAAACTGCTTTTCTATCAAACATGTCGCATGAGATTCGCACCCCAATGAACGCCATTATTGCATTTTCAGAATTTCTAAAGGAAGATAATCTAAATTCGGAGAGCCGTTTAGAATATATAAATCACATTACGTCTTCCGGAAATAACCTCCTGCAACTTATCGACGATATTATTGATAGCGCTAAGATAGAGGCACGGCAGATGAAAATAAAGAAGGAAGCATTTAATGTAAACCAAATGCTCATTTCGCTCAAAGCTTTGTATTCGCAGCCAAAGATGTCAAAAAATAAAAATGCGGTTAAGCTCAATGTTTATCCGGATAATCATGACCAAAATGTTTATATTTTTACTGATCGTATCCGTTTGCAACAGGTATTGAGCAATTTGCTTGACAATGCTTTTAAATACACTGATGCGGGTATTATCGAATTTGGATTTACAGAAGAAAAAGAATATTTGAAATTCTTTGTAAAGGATACTGGTATAGGCATACCATGGGATAAGCAAAAAATTATATTTGAACGGTTTGGTCAGGCAGAAAACATCAATACCCGCTCCTTTGGGGGAACCGGTCTGGGATTGAATATTTGTAAAAACCTGGTTCAGCTTATGGGGGGTAAAATATGGGTAAATTCAGATCCGGGGAAAGGTTCCGTCTTTTATTTCATCATTCCTGTAGTGCCAACCGATCAGCCCGGACAAAATCCCGAAGATGTTCCTGTTAAGAAGATTAACCGTACACAAAATTGGGCTGATAAGAATATACTGGTAGCTGAGGATGATGATCTTAACTTTAAAGTCATTGAAACGGCCCTTAAATCCTCACAGGCATCTGTTATTCGTGCCCATAATGGTCTGGAAGCACTTGATGCTTATGAAAGGCATCATATTGATGTTACGCTAATGGATATCCAAATGCCTGAAATGGATGGTTATGAAGCCACCAGAAGGATTAAAAGAAGTTATCCCGGCACTTTTATCATTGCCCAAACTGCTTTTGCCATGGCAGGAGAAAAAGATAAATGCAAAGCAGCAGGTTGCGATGATTATATCTCAAAACCTATCCGTTTAGCTGAATTATACGAGAAATTAAACCAGATACTGGAACCGGATAGGGAAGAAAATAATCCTATTATCTAAGCTGGCACATCGCATATTTTTTTCCCTGTAATGAAAAGAGAGCTTTCCCAATAATCTTATTTATATTTACAGGCAGAAAAATTAACCGCTGATGAATATACCTGCAATTAAAACACTGGGCCTTTTTTGTGGCACCCTTTTTTTATTACAAGTTATCCACGCACAGGATACAACTGCTGTAAAAAATAAAGATAAAGAAGAAAAGATAAAAACCGGCTGGTCCTTTGGTGCCGTACCTGCCATTGCATATGATACGGATATTGGATTTAAATATGGAGGTGTGGTTAATCTTTATCATTACGGGGATGGATCTCATTATCCGCAATATGACCATTCCATTTACCTTGAATGGTCTCGCACCACAAAAGGAAGTGGTATAAACCAGTTTATATATGACAGTGAATATCTTATCCCGAAAATTCGCCTTACTGTTGAAGCTAGTCTATTAACCGAAAAAGCGCTTGACTTTTATGGATTTAATGGCTATAAGGCTTATTATAATGATAATTTCATTGATGATACACATCCGGATTATATTTCGCGTGTATATTATAAACAGGAACGTAAATTAACACGCCTGAAGGCTGAGTTTGTAGGTAAGCATCTCGGTGATCATGTAAAATGGTTTTCCGGTATTGCTTATTATGGGAATAATATAGGTCGGGTTGATATTGATGCCCTGAACGAGGGCCAGGATGAGGAAGACCGGTTGCCGGACACTGCATTACTGTATGACCAATATATTACCTGGGGCATAATACCAGATGACCAGGTAGATGGAGGTTCCACCACCCTGTTGAAATTCGGACTGGTTTATGATACGCGCGACAATGAACCCAATCCCATGAAAGGTCTTTGGAGTGACATTCAGCTTATTACCGCTCCATCATTTTTAGGAAACGAGTATGCATACAACAGGATAGCCCTGACACACCGGCAGTATTTTACCCTTGCTCCAAAAGTGCTAAGCCTTGCATACAGGCTAAGTTACCAGGCAAAAATAAGCGGGGAAATGCCTTATTATATGCTTCCATTTGTTTACAATATGCCCCCGTATGTAGCCCGTGATGGTCTTGGAGGTGCAAAAACAATCCGCGGAGTATTGCGCAACCGGGTAGTAGGTGAAGATTTTGTATATGGCAACATAGAATTGCGGTGGAAGTTCTACCGCAATGTAATATTGAATCAAAATGTTTATTTTGCCCTTGCAACCTTTCTGGATGGCGGGCAAATTACCGGATTTTACAACATAGATAAATCAGGTGTACCCGACGATTATAATTACCTTTTTCCTGATGTTCCGGAAAGCTTGCATATCTCCTATGGTGCAGGCCTGCACCTGGCCATAAATCAAAACTTTATACTTTCTGCTGATTATGGCCGGGCAGTTGACCCACGTGATGGTGACAGCGGCTTTTATATCGGGCTAAACTTTTTGTTCTAAAGGCTGTACAATCTGCTAAACATCTGAATTTTGCTTCTGCTTTGCTTCCACAACTTCATAGTTCTGATCAACAAAAAGGTCAGCAAGCGGCCTAAGGCTGCTTACACTTCGGTGCTCCATTTCAAGTACCTGGGTGCGGTATTCATTATTGGGTTCTTTTCCACGCGCAATCTGTGAAATTTTGGTTTCGTGATACGTAAGTTCTATCAGCACCCGCATATCAACTTCTTCGGCATTTATTGCATATAACCCATCAATTACGAGCAACTGAATTTTCCGAAAGTCGGTAATGAGTTTGTCTACTTGCTCCGGAATAATATCAATACAAGGCATCATGGCTTCCCGGTCCTCCCGAAAATCCTGTATGTTTTTATTAATCAGGTTCCAGTCGTACTCGTTTATTCCCACAGTGTCCAGGCCGTGGGTACGGCGCCATTCATTTCTGAGCAATGGTGGTACTATGTAGTAATTATCCGTGTGGAGGATTTTTACCCGAATCCCCTGGGCTTTGAGCTGCAGTGCGAGTGAATGTGAAAGTTCAGATTTTCCTGCTCCTGATTCTCCGGAAATAGCAACAACATATTTATAGTTGTCACCTTCATCCTCTTCTTTCTTGCGTTTATCAATCAATAGTTTTTCCATGATTGCACGTGCAGCATCTTTGTGCATATCATTTATAAGCAATACGTCTCCTAACATCTTTTGTTCTTTTTTGGTAAATACAATAAAATGTGCTTCTTAGGTTAGTTGCATTACATGTGTTTTCCCCCTCTCGAGCAACATTTTCTTATCATTGATATAAACGGTTGCTGTATCTTTTGGGGCGTTAATTAATTCCACACTAACCTGCGATTCCTGCACTTCAAAGGTGTAATAATTTTCTTTAAAATGAATACTGAAGGTCATCTTTTTCCATGAACGAGGTAATTTGGGAGCTAAACGCACATGTTCTGACTGGAGGTTTAATCCTGCATAAGTATTCAATGCTATCATAACCGTACCTCCCATTACGCCTGCATGAATTCCTTCTCCGGTAGTACCTCCCTGAATATCAACATAATCACTTTCCAGAGCTTCCCTGTAAAGGTTCCAGCTCATTTCATCGTCACCTATTTTATTGGCTAAATAAGCGTGTACCACGCGGCTTAGGGTAGAACCATGCGATGTTCTTTGCAGGTAATATTCAAAATTCTTTTTCAGGTAATCTTTGGGTAATTTATATCCCAGATCTTTGATGATATTGGTAACCTCATCAACATCAAGGTTATAAAAAGTCATAAGAAAATCAGCCTGTTTGGCCACCTTATATTCATCAGGGGATTTACCCTCTGCTTTTAGTATTCTGTCAAGCCTGTGAATGTTATCGTACCGTTTACGATAGTCATCCCAGTCGAGTTCTTTTAGTTCAAAATATCCTTTAAATTGAGAAACAATGCCCTCATCAGAGATTACCAGATTCATTTTTTTAGTGACATCTTCCCACTTCTGTAGTTCCTGTTCAGATAATCTTATTTTATGAAAAACTTCCTGGTAATTATCTTTTCTAAGCCGGTTTATCATCTGAAAGGCCCTTTTGAACAACCATACCACCATGATATTGGTATAAGCATTATCTGTATAGCCTCCGGATTCTGAATCAGGATGTTTTTCATGGAACTCATCAGGTCCCATTACATTGTGAATGGAATATCTTCCGGTTTCCTTGTCGAGTTCACATTTTGATGCCCAGAAACGGCAGATCTCCAGGAACATTTCTGCCCCATAATTGCGTAAAAACGTATAGTCGCCCGTATACCAGTAATAATTCCATATATTATACCCAATGGCAGCTGAGATATGGCGCTGCAAAGAACTGTAATCTGGCCCCCATTCACCTGAAACCGGGTTAAGATGCACTACCTGTGTTTCTTCACGTCCGTCGCTGCCGCTCTGCCAGGGGAACATTGCACCTTCATAATTATATTCTTTGGCGTATTTCCGGGCCTGGTTCAGGCGGCGATAGCGGTACATCAATACTGATCTTGCCACATCAGGCAAATTCAGGTAATATACCGGGAGCACATATAATTCATCCCAGAAAATGTGTCCGCGATAGGCTTCCCCATGCAAACCACGGGCGGGAATGCCAAAATCAATGGAAGCATTTTTAGGTGAAGCTGTTACCATCAGGTGGTATAGATGCATGCGCAGTAAGCGCTGTGATGCACGGTCAGAAGGGATTTTTATATCTATATCATCCCAAATTTGTTCCCACCTTTTTTTGCTCTTGTCAATGATCTCATCAAAATGGCTGTACAGACGCGATTCTTCGAATGCCCGCTCCATGGGATCATCGATGTCTTTTGATGTGTACATCACCACGATTTTTGTATGGGAAAATGATTTGCCCTGTTCAATATCGCACTGCACTTCTGCAGTGGATCTGGCTTTTGAGGTCGTATATTCAGGAGAACATGGAATGGGCATATCGTTAATCAAAAAGCTGATTTTTGCTACCTGGGCAATTTTCACCTTTGAGTTAATTGTTTGCACCATTAATTGTAGTCCTTCTTTATCAGATTTTTCACTTACCGGTTCAAGATGCTTTTGGTTCAGGCTGCTGTAACGTTCCACACCATCATTAATAATGTCGCCGTCAAGCTCGGTTTTAAATGTTATTTTACCACTGTAGTTTACCGGAGTTACCTTATATTCAATGGCGGAAAAGTGAGGATTGTTCATGGAACTTAACTTACGGCTTTCTATGCGTGTTTCCTTTCCGTCCTTATCTTTTACTACCATGTATTTACTGAGCACGCCCTTACGGTAGTCGAGCGTTCTGTTTATTTCAACAATCTCAGCATCTGCGGGATTAAACCAATCACCGTTTTCAATTTTGAAGGTTACAAATTGCCAGTTCGGACAGTTTACAAAATCCTCGTTTTCAATTTCGCGATCGCCCACGGGAGATTTTAAGCGGTTATACAAACCTGCAATGTATGTACCCGGGTAATTTACATCATTGGCTTTGGTTTCTTCCATGGCCCCCCTGGTGCCAGAATAGCCATTACCTACAGCCAGAAGTGCTTCTCTTGATCGTTCCTTATCAGGATCGTAATCATTGTAACGCAGGGACCAGGAATCTTCTTCAACACCTTCCTTAAACCAGTTATCAACGCCTTTTATACCACCCAGCTCTTCCATATCAGTTACCACAATATCAGCTCCGTTCAGGCGTAATTCCTTTACATTATCTTCTCTTGCCACCCCTAATACCATTCCGAAATTGCCTTTTTTACCTGCTTGTACTCCACTAACGGCATCCTCCACTACTACAGCCCGATGGTATTCTATATTCAAATTATCACAAGCAGTAGTAAAAATATCGGGTTCAGGTTTGCCATTTAAGTCAAGTTCAGCAGAAACAACTCCATCTACACGTGTTTCAAAATATTTTAAAAGGTCGGCTGTTTCCAAAACGGGTTTACAATTTTTACTTGATGAAGCCACACCTATTTTAATTCCCGCTTTTCTCAATTCATGGATAAAATCAACAGTAGAAGGATATACCTCTACGCCGTCGCGGTCTAAAATTTCATTAAATACTATATTTTTTCGATTTCCAAGGCCACATACTGTTTCTTTTGAAGGATCGTCAGAAGGGTCGCCAAAAGGAATTTCAATTCCCCGCGATTCGAGGAAAGAGGCCACTCCTTTATAGCGGGGTTTTCCATCAACATACGGAAGATAATCTTTTGCGTGGGTAAATTCCCTAAAAGGCTCTCCGTGTTTTTCTTCCCTCATTTTTAAATAATTGTCAAACATTTCCTTCCAGGCTGTGCCATGTACCAGGGCTGTCTTGGTAATAACGCCATCCAGGTCAAAGATAACAGCATCAAAACTATGTTCTTTCATAATAATTTTTTTTGAAAATCGATCGTGATTTATTTATGGTTAGAATAAAATAATTTTTCTTGTTAAAATCCATCATTTCCCTGATAAATCAGGCTTTTCATTTATCAACAAATTAGCGAATAAAATGTTAAAAATACGAATGTTTACCAATTGGAAAAAAAAATATGCTCCATTTCAGGCTGGTTTTCCAGAATTAGAGCACAAAAATATCCTTATATTGTATATCTTTAAGGTAAAATGTTAAAAATAAATTGAAATCTATATAAATAAGCAACAAAGCCCATGAGCAGATTAATTATCGTTTCAAACAAATTGCCTTATTGTGTTAAAAAGGAACACGATGCCTTTCAAATTGAACAACGTGTAGGCGGTTTTTCCACTGGTTTAGAAAATTTTTACAAAAAGCAAAATTCTATCTGGATCGGATGGTCCGGTATTGAAAGTGAGCGGCTGGAAAATGAGGAGAAGAAAGAAATCAAAGCTTTTATGGCGAATGAAAATTGCTTCCCGGTTTTTTTGCGTAAAGATGAATTACAATATTATTATTACGGCTTTTCAAATAAAACCATCTGGCCATTGTTTCATTATTTCACCCAAAACACCATTTACCGCACTGAATACTGGTGTAGCTATGTGGCCGTAAATCAACAATTTGCCGAAGATATTATAAAAAATTACCAGGAGGGAGACCGGATTTGGATTCATGATTACCAGCTAATGTTAGTGCCACAAATACTCAGAGAAAGAATTCCTGAGGCTACCATTGGTTATTTTTTACACATTCCATTTCCTTCTTATGAATTATTTCGTCTGCTACCCTGGCGCACAGAGATACTGGAAGGTATGCTTGGTGCAGATTTAATTGGATTCCATACCTATGATTATGAGCGCCATTTTATGAGCTGCGTGCGGCGTTTGCTTGGTTTTGAAAGCGAATTCAATCAGATAAAACTTGAAAAAAGAATTGTTAAGGTAGATAACTTCCCAATGGGAATTGATTATGATAAATGGAATAAAGCCTCCCTTGAACACCAGGCTAAAACACCTGCCAACCGGTCGCATTTTCAAAAGGATCTGCTCAATCATTTTTTGCGCGGACAGGATAAAAAGATAATAGTAAGTATAGACAGGCTTGATTATGCCAAAGGTATTTCAGACAGGCTAAAAGCGTATGAATACTTTTTGGAGCACAACCCGCAATACCTGGAGAAAGTAAGCCTCTTGTTATTTGTAATACCTTCACGAACACAAGTGTCTGATTATAAAAAGCTTAAAAGGGAGGTTGATGAGCTCGTGGGACGTATAAACGGACGTTACGGTGTTATCAACTGGATGCCGGTATGGTATTTTTATCGGAATTTGAGTTTTGAAGAGCTGGTGGAAATATATAATGGAGCCGATATTGGACTACTTACGCCTTTGCGCGATGGCATGAACCTGGTGTCAAAAGAATTTATTGCCTGTAAAATCAACGAACGAGGGGTGCTTATACTCAGCGAAATGGCAGGCTCCTCAAAAGAAATGAGTGAAGCATTGCTGGTAAATCCAAACAACCGTGTGGAGATAGCTGAGAAAATAGTTGAGGCCATTAAAATGGATGATGAAGAGCAAGCCATGCGGCTGCGGTCAATTCAAACCCGGTTATCTGTTTATAATGAAGATAAATGGGCAAATGATTTTATCAATGCACTTGAAGCAGTAAAAAAGCTTCAGGAAACAGAACTCACACGCAAGGTAAGTTCCAAGGTGCTCAACGGCATTTCCGAACGATATATTAAAAGTAAAAAGCGTATACTTTACCTTGACTATGACGGAACACTCTCGCATTTCACCAACGACCCACAGGATGCAGGACCGGACAGCCAGTTGTATGAAATACTTGAGAGTCTTACTGCTGATGAAAAAAATGAAATTGTAATTATCAGCGGAAGGGACAAAGAAACCCTTGGCAAATGGTTTGATTCGAGCTGGAATATCACTTTTATAGCCGAACATGGTGTTTGGCAGCGTCTCCCCGGAAGAGAATGGCGTATGACAGAAAAAATCAAGAAGGATTGGATGAATATAGTGCGACCTACGCTCCAGTTTTATGTTGATCGTACGCCACGTACCCATATGGAAGAAAAGAATTATTCATTGGCATGGCATTACCGTGATGCTGACCCTGATCTTGGAACACAGCGTTCATGGGAGTTAAAAGATGAACTTAAAAACCTTGTTACCAATTTAAATCTTGAAATCATGGATGGGGATAAGGTAATAGAGATTAAATATTCAGGCATAAACAAAGGCCGTGCCGCCATGAACCGGCTTGGTGACACCCCCTATGATTTTATTATGGCACTGGGAGATGACTGGACTGATGAATATACTTTTGAAGCACTACCGGAAAAAGCAATAACTGTAAAAGTAGGAACCAAAACCACCAAGGCCCGGTATTATGTTGAAGATGTGGATCAGGTAAGACATGTGCTGTCAAAGCTTAAAACCATCTACTCTGAGGTGTAATATAACTTAAAATCCGCGGGTAAACCTTTATGCAAAGACAAACTTCACGCCATTGCAGATAGTGATCGCTTATGTCTTCCCCTTACAACGGCTACATCCCGATGTTGATGCATATTTATGTTTTTTGGCTATAGCCTAACTTTCGAAATTTGAATAAATTATAAAAAGCAGCTTATGAGATTCATTTGCTGCTTTTTTTAGCTTAGCTTTTAGACTTTTTCTGTTATAATACCCGGATTTTTTAGATCTGCATCTTATGGAACATCTTTTACAATAAGAAATTCATCAGCCTGGTTAGTTGCATCATATCCAGAGGTAATTACCCGTTCATCCTTTTCCAAACCATATAAAACTTCAATAAATTTGGTGTTTCGGCGTCCGATTTCAATTTCTCTTTTTTCGGCCTTATCACCATTTACAACATACACCCATTTACCGCCTGTATACTGCAAAAAGCTACCTGTGGGCAACAGACAAACATTTTCTGTGCTCCCCAATGGTGTTAAAATTTTTACCTCTTTATAGGCATTATTATATCCGGGAGTTTTTTGTGAAAAGTGATATCGGACACGGCCATGCAGTTTATTACCTTCAGCTTTTATATCTGTTGTATAAGCAGGAAATGTATCATGCGAAATTATAATACTGCTCTCTAAATCTTTTTGTAAACGTTGCAGGTTGTTTTTGTCTATCACTGCCTCTGCAATTAAGCTTTTGCCTGAAAAAATGAGTGTTTTTTCATTGTTTCTATTATTTTCTGGTGATTCTTTAATATAAATCCTTCCCGAATGATGAGCCGTTATATATTGTACCGTAATATGCTTATTTAAATCATCCAGTAAATCTTCATGAAAATTGATGTCGTAAGCTTCTAATTCTGAAAGAAAGTTTTTTGGAAGATTATATTTGTCTGGTTCTGAAAAACCCTTTATGATAGCATTTACCTCTTCACCAGACATTGATTCTAATGCCTGATGATACTTAGCTTTTATCTTTTCCACATCAGGGAATTCTGAATCTCCCAACGCAGCAAGTATTTGTTCTGATACACGTCTTTTAAAAACAGAGTCATATCCGATATATTTTATTATTGCAATCGAGTCCCCACACGAAATATGTTCACCATGGAAAACAGAAATCTTTTCAATCTGAACATGGTCTGGGAATGTGATATGCTCAGCTTCAGAGGGTTTTAATACCCCTTGCAGTAACAGTTCATCCTGAAAAATGCCTTCAGTTACTGTATCTATGACAATGCGGTTGGCCGAAATCCGCAAGGTTCCATAAGAATGAGCAAAGGTGGTAAGATAATAAATCCCTGCAGCAACAAGAATTAGAAGAAAGCCACCTGTTATCCACGTATTTTTGATTTTTTTACTCTTCAGTTGTTTGTCCATGCTTATTAACCTGTATGTAAGCTAAACATAAAAATGAAACAGGTGTTTCGTGTATTGTAAAATGTAACATATCGATTTACTGCCTGTAATTTGCATGAATCATGCCACCTGCGCTTATGTTTTAATTTTCAATTATTTAATATAATCACCAAAATTATTATTGTAAATTTATTATACGCATCATAGGAAATAGTCGTTCGAAAGCGAACAATCTTAAAATTATTTTACCTTTGTAACCGGCACAATTGTATTATATTCATTAAATCTTTGCTTTGCCTTTGGCAACTGAGGTATAACATAAAGTAAATTAGCATTATGAGTGAAAAAATCGGGAAAATACTTGCTGTAGATGACAATGAGGATATTCTTTTTGCATTGAAGCTTCTGCTCAAATCTCATGTTGAGTTTATCCATACATTGAACTCACCGGAAAAAATTCCGGAAATGCTTAAAAGCGAAGACTATGATGTTATCCTGCTGGATATGAATTTTACCAAGGATGCCATTAGCGGACAGGAAGGGTATTATTGGCTGGAGAAAATTCTTGAAATAGATCCTAATTCAGTAGTGGTTTTTATCACTGCTTATGGCGATGCAGAGAAAGCTGTAAAGGCCATTAAATCCGGAGCCACGGATTTTGTGCTAAAACCCTGGCAAAACGAGAAGCTGCTTGCCACTATTTCTTCGTCCATCAAGTTACGACGATCCCGCCAGGAGGCCGATGATTTACGTATTCGCCAGCAGGAAATAAGTACCATCCTTGACCAGCCTTTTCATGAGTTTATCGGCAACAGTCCGGAGATGCAGCACGTATTTTCCACTATTCAGAAAGTGGCTGCCACAGATGCCAATGTGCTGATACTTGGTGAAAACGGTACCGGAAAAGAGCTGGTAGCACGGGCATTGCACAGAAGCTCTTTACGTAAGGATGAAGTTTTTATTAGTGTGGATCTTGGTGCTATAAGCGAAACCTTGTTTGAGAGTGAGCTCTTTGGGCATGAAAGGGGTGCTTTTACCGATGCAAAAAAAGACAAAGCCGGACGGTTTGAGATAGCTTCAGGCGGAACCTTATTTTTAGATGAAATAGGAAACCTTTCTTCGCCCCTCCAAACCAAATTGCTTACCGTAATTGAAAGAAGAGAAGTAACCCGCGTGGGTGCCAACAAGCCTAAAGCTATTGATGTAAGATTGATATGCGCCACGAATAATAATGTCCATCAGATGGTTGCCGACAGCACCTTCAGGCAGGATTTACTTTACAGGATAAACACGGTGGAAATAAACCTGCCGCCGCTGCGTGAAAGAACAGGCGATATTGAACTTCTGGCTGAGCATTTTTTAAAAGTGTATAGCAAAAAATATAAAAAGAATATAAAAGGCATTACGGCAGGTGGATTAAAAAAGTTAAACCAGTATCACTGGCCCGGAAATGTGAGGGAATTCCAGCATGCCATTGAGCGGTCAATTATTATGAGTGACAATCAGATGCTCACACCCGACGATTTTCTTTTATCCTCTACAGCAAAACGAAGTGAAGAACTTGAGCTTGAAACTTATAACCTTGATGAAGTGGAAAAAAGTATTATCTCTAAGGTTCTTAAACAATCGCAGGGTAATATTACGCAGGCTGCTTCTGAGCTTGGGCTGACAAGAACCTCATTGTACCGAAGAATGGAAAAACATGGGTTATAAAAATTTCAGAGTCAACATAATTATACGGGTAATTGTATTTGCACTTTCT
>JBEPYD010000015.1:0-26031 GCA_041641575.1 Bacteroidales bacterium | reverse complement strand
AACCAACCCGATTAAAACGTGAAGTAGTTATCGGATGGTTTGATGATTTGGCTAATTTTAAGGCTGTCCACGAAGGAAAAGTGGAATATTTAAAAATGGAGGAATGGTTGGATATATAATTATTTTTAAACTTTTCAGCCTCCTAAACGCTGACAGGTCTTACGACTCTGTCAGGTTTCGGGCATGTTCCCCTTACAACTCCTTCTCTTCCAGTACAAATTTCAGGTTGTTGGCGTTCTGTATGCCCGCGATAAAAGAAGCAAATTCTTCGTATTTATTGCCCGCATATACCCCTTTTCGGATGTTTAGTTTGCGGATGTACATCATGCCCTCTTCGCCTTGTTTAAAGGTAAGTGTGAAATTGCCGTAGTCGGTATCCATCTGTATATTTTCGGGACACATGCTCAGTGTATACTGATCAGTATATTTGTACACCACCGTGTCTATGAGGCTATAAGAACGCGGGATATATATGTCGGACCGGCGGTCAGCTCGTTGGGCTGCATTATCCATTTCCGTGGCCAGTGCCTGGATGGGCACTATTAATCGTCCTCTAATTTTACTGGATAGTTCATTGATCTTTAATTCCATCTCCAGCTGGTAAGCCGGTTGATTGGGTTCGGGAAAAGCAGTTGTATAAGAACTGATTTCAAAAGCCGGAATATTAAAATTCTGTTTGATCACCCGCTGTTTTTTCTGTACGTCCATGCTTTCCAATTTGCTCATTCTTTCATAAAACAGTCCGAAATTCTCCATTTTTACACTGGCCGTTGCACCTGTTTCATTGAGATGAAAAATGGAATGCGAAACCCTCCTGTTCTGATCAGCCGTATATTCCGGGGTAGTGGTAAGTTTGCCACCCTCTTCTGTTATCAGCAATACCTGTCTGTCATCAGTAAAAGTTCCCAGGTAATTAAAAGGGATTTTTTGGCTGGTACATTCCAACCATAGGCTGTCCTCTTCCAGGGGCACCATTACAATAGCATGGTTAAACTGATTGCTGGGAAAATGATCCATCATGGCAGGCTTTTCATTACCTGCTTTTACAAGGGTATAATAAGCTTTTATGCCCGCGGCATCCAGCACGGAGATCATATAATTTGAAAGAGCTTTACAGTCCCCGTATGAATATTCATCTACCATAGAAGCTTCAAAAGGTTTCCATCCGCCTATGCCCGCCTGAATGCTTACATACCGGGTTTTTTCCTGAAGGTAATCATAAAGTGTTTCGACTTTTTCCTTGTCCGACATGCCGGCTGTCATTTCCTGCACTTTTAATTTGGTTTCTTCAGGCAAGTTACTGGTTCCTTCCAGCAGGTTATATACCCATTTTCCAAAATTCTCCCACGTTGTCATATCCCCCTTATGGCCATCCAGGCTGAAAGCAGAGGGTGCGGTATATACTTTTGGTAGCACATCGTAATCCATGGAGTGGAAGTTTTCATCAAGCAGCGCCTCTAAATTATTTATCTGCCATTTTATCCACTGTTTATCTTTTTCCATGCCGTTTTCAGGTTCCACGGATATGTTTTCCTCTAAATATCTCAGGTTGTAATCATCAGGAAAGGTAAGGGTGAAAGTGGCTTCTTCAACCGATATATTGGTGGATTTATAGGGCTGCCATACCGGTAGATTCAAAGTGCCGGAGAAATCTATTTCATAGGAATAAACAACTGTAAAAGGAGTTACCCGATATTCAGGATCAATGGCTTTGATTCGACTGTCTTCATAAAGGGAATATCCGGATATGGCACTTATATCGTAAATATCTGATTTACTTATTCTCTTAACTTTATCGCCATTGGCATCATAAACCGTGGCATTTATTGATGTAACCTTTGAAAATTCAGTGTAGGGTACCACCAGGGGAGAATATCTGATGCCATTGTCATTGAGGATGGTCATGGCATATTCTACCTTCATGTTTGCCTTATCGTCTTTCTTAATTTCAAATTGGGTATGTTCATAGCGCATCACGGCACAGGCATTTACCGTTAATGCCTCAGGGATACGCGTAGTGTTTAAATCTATGGATTGGGTAAACCCCTTAAATGGGAAACCAAAAATGAATAATATAAGCAGCTTTTTCATTATATTTTCTTTAAAATAACTGGTTGTGACTGGATTTTAATTACCTGGTTATAAAATTCTCTAAGGCTTTCATATTCCTCAGGCAAAAACATATCCTTGTTAACAGCGAAAGAATAACTTATGATGAGCATGTTAGGTTGTACGCTATACAGGCAGGTTAATTCACAACCATTATTTCTTGTGGAAAGTTTTACAGGTTCAGGTACTTCGGCAATTGAATATCCATCAGGAATGATTATCTGAACCACAAGATTTTGTTTTTGCTCGTATCCAAAATTTACAGGATACATCCTTTCCGTGGTTTTAAACGGGTTTTCCTTCATTTGCTCATGAAAGAAAGGCTGTACAATAACTTCATCACCAAGATCCTGCACAAATCCATTTATTTTTACATCATAGCTGTCTTTCACAGGCTCCTCAAGTATATCAAGGTTTTCAATTTTGCAGGATGTTACTTCAAGCCCGGGATATGATTCCACCATATTGTTAAGGTATTCCTCCTGGCTGTTGTAAGTATGATAATCTTTTCTGAAATTACAGGCTGCATAACCCTCTCTCATGCTATTAACCTTTCCTTCAACATTCAGGTTTTCATCAAGTGTAAATTGCAATAATTTTCTGGTACTGAAAATGTCTGTCGGTTGCAGATCAATCCATTCAGAATTGTCCCAGCCAATAATGCGCCCACGCCAGTTCAGATCCTTAAAAGGCAGCAGGGTGTAAGGGGCATATTCTTCAGTGGCATCCAACAGATATTCCCTATCGGCGGTTTTGAGAAAAACAATCATGTGATTTAGTTTTCCGTAACTTGGCATAATGGGTGATAAAAGACCATGCTGACGGGTACTCAGGGCCACGGGTTTTACATTATATCCCATATCCCTCAGCACCTGTAACAACATCATGTTAATTTCTGCAGAATTCCCAAGTTTATCGCGGTAGCAAAACCTCAATTCCGATTCCCCCGCCCATAAACTGTGATAACCGTTCCATTTTATCTGTTTTATTGAATCAAAGGCAGCTTTAATTTTTTCCTCATCAGTGGAATAGGCAGCTTCTATATCTTCTGCAACTTTTCTTATGTAAAAACCTTTACGCATGGCGCCCCCAAAAGAAGGAGCATCAATCAGCTTGTTGGAGAGGGTATTCCAGTCGGTACTGAAAGACTCATGATAGCCATTGATGAAGATGGACTGAATATCAAATTCAAATTTTGCAATGTAATTCTCACTCGAATTGGTATATGGCTCAGGGATAAAAGCAGGAATATCATATCCTACCCAGCGATCATATTCTGAAATATCCAGGGAGATGAAACCAAACCAGTTTTTGGAGTAGGTGATATTTGGATTCTTGTCAATACGCAGTTCTGAATGCCGCACCGGTATCAAATGCTGAAATTTCCATTCCGAAGGTAAGCCCGGGTGGAAAAATTTGATCTCTATAATAGATCCCACTTTAACATTGGGCATGGCTATACGCGTATCATAATCATCGTCATGAACATGCACCCTTATAATGTTTTTACGGGAAAGTTTTTCTTTCTCTATTTTACCATTCACCAGGTTGTAGGTATAACCACTAATAGAAGTTCTGTCACCAGTTCCAAAAACCTGGTTTCCCCAGCTCATTCCTTCTTTTTTCAATATTTTTACACGCAAAATTCTGGTAAAACTGAAATTATTGCCATTCAGGTGCCCGTAATCGCAGAGTATGAGTGCTTCTGCAGTTGTGTCTTTATCATACACTGTCATTTTCAGATCTTCAATGGCTATTTTCTTACCGAATTTAATTGGTGGCTTTTGCGAAAAAGAGGTAACAGGAACAAAAAATAACAGGAGCAAAACGATTCTTTTTACCATAATGAAAGGATTTTATCGATGAATAAGTGAGTGTAGTTTCAATCATTTATCTGCTTTTAAGACAACGGTACTAAAATAATATTTTTTCCCGAACACGCTAAATTTAATACTTACACAGAACGTTATGCTACCTGTTTTTAGACCTGTACATTAAGAAAAAAATAAAAAACCCCATGTGCAACATTAATAAAAAGATGCTTTTATTCAGGGATTTATATTGATATTCCCTTTGACAAAATTGCACTGACAATATTAATTTAATCTAAATATCTTTTAATAACTTCTTTAAATAACACTTTATATCCACGAATTTCAAGTTAATGATTCTGAGATTTTAATGGGCAGTTATTTTGCTGTTCTTTTTACGTAAAGGGTTTCTGCCTATAGTGAATGCTAATTGCTTTTTAGCCAATTTAAATCCCCCTCCCCTGCCGGCTGTTAAGCATAGCGTTATACAAATTATGATGAATGTCTTAAATTCATTTGTTTATAATCTTTGGGTGTCAGCTTGTTTACTTCCTTAAATTGCCTGTAAAAATTGGATAGATTATCATAACCACTCTCATAGGCTACTTCTTTTATACTTAAGTGCGATTCCCGTAATAACCTGGAGGCATATCCAATACGAAATTCTTTAACATAAGAGATAAAAGGTTGTTTTTGCATGGCTTTAAAAAAGCGGCAGAAAGATGTTGTGGTCATGCCGGCAGATTCGGCTGCCTCTTCAAGCCGTATACCTGTTTTAAAATTTTCCAGAATATAGGATTTCACTTTTTGTATAGCCGGGTGTTCATTAAAATCAAATTTATCTAAAAATCCATTACTTGATAATAATCGCTTTGATGAACATTTAAGCAAATCATTCAATAGCTGGAAGAAAAGGATAATCCGGTCCAGGCCACTTTTATTGATTATGGCCAATAGCTTCTGTTCCACCTTAGGTATTATAGGCCCTGTAAAATGAATGCCACGCATAGATTGTTGCAGAAAATGATAAACCTCTTTCAGCTCAGGTTTCTTAAAAAAATCTTTACCCAGAAAATCCGCGTTGAATTGCACTACTATGTAATCAGTCTCAAAATCTTTGCCTTTGCAATCGGGTATAGCATCATTCAACCAGCAATGTGGCAAACCATTTCCCAGCAGTACTAAATCATGCTTTTGAAAAATTTCAATACTGTCCCCTACATACCGGGTTCCGGAGCTATTGAGTACATATATAATTTCATACTGCGGATGCAAATGCCATGGCACATCAAAATAAGGTTGTTGAAACCTGTTAATTGAGAAGGACGTATTCGGAGTGAAGAAAATATCACGGTATAGTGGCTTCATCTATTCCCTTAAGTTATCATTCGTTATTCATCATGCTAATATAGTACAATAAATTGAAAAAAATCATCATTGATCATATGGTGGTTGCGATGTATCTTTGAAAAATTGATAATTTAATCCTTCGGCGATATTACATTTCAATCATTCCCGTATTATTAAATTGACATAACTAAAACCACGTAAAAATGAAAAAGCTCTTTCTGCTATTAAATGATTTCCTTGCCATACATACAAGGGCGCAAAATCAGCCTAAAGTAGGAGCTATTCCTGAAAGGCATGTTATTCTTAATAAAGGAATAGATTTCTTTATCAGATACTTCAGTCTGATCATTCTATTAACAATTCTTTCATCAGTAAATGCATTTTCGCAGGATAAATCCATCCCGGGTGAATTTATAGTTGAACCTCCTACCCTTATATGCTTAGGTTTTGAATGGTATATCACAGGGGATGATAACAAGAATGCAACCGTTGAAGTTAAATACCGCAAGAAAGGAAATGAGGATTGGATTGATTATCTTCCGCTCCTGCGCATTGGAAATGAAAAGGCAGGAGAACCACAATGGAATTATGTTACTGAGAATATGTTTGCCGGCAGCATTATGGACCTTGAGCCCAACAGTACTTATGAGTGTGTGCTTACCCTGGATGATCCTGATGGAGTGGAAGGAAAAACAGAATATTTTGTATCCCTTAAAACACGCGATGAACCAAAAGCATATGAGGGTGGTGAAATCCGGCATGTTTATCCGGAAAACTGGCAGGGTGAAAAACAAGAACCCGCTTTCAGAGGATTATTGCACGCTTACTATGGCTACCCAAGATATGCCGACTGGATATTAACTACGGACCCGGTAGAACCAGGGGATATAATTATGGTTCACGCCGGAAGCTATAAAGCAGATTTCAAAGATTACAGGGATTATCACGGGCTAACTTTTGATGGCACCTATTTTCTTACGCAAAACGGCACAGCCGATAAGCCTGTAGTGATAAAGGCCGCCGGAGATGGTGAAGTGGTTTTTGATGGAAACGATGCTGCGGTATTGTTTGATGTAACCGCTGCTGATTATAATTATTTTGACGGCATCACCTTTCAGAATACCGAAGTGGCCATAAGAGCAGGCCTAATGAATGCATATGGATGTGATGGTTTAACTGTAAAGAATTGTATATTTAGAGACATAGGTATAGGCATTCAGGGACAGTATGAAGGCTCGATCAATTATTATATTGCTGATAATACTTTTACCGGCCGCGAAGACACTTCAATGGTCTACCACAACAAAATTGAGAATGGCAGAAAAGTTCAACGTATTGCATCCTATTATGCTGTAAAAGTTCATGGTCAGGGACATGTCATTTGTTATAACCGCGTGGAATATTTCTTTGACGGACTTGATGTTTGCACTCACGCTAACCCTGAAAAAGATCCTGCCATTCAGGCAGTAGCCATTGATTTTTATAACAATGATCTCTTTCTCTGCAATGATAATTTTATAGAGGCTGATGGTGGAAACCACAACATCCGTATTTTGCGTAACCATTGCTTCAATTCCGGACAGCAGGCGTTATCTAACCAGCCAGTGCTGGGCGGGCCCGTATACTGGATCAGAAATATTGTATACAATTCCGGAAATGCTTCCACATTTAAATTCTGGGGCATGTATCCGGCAGGAATTTATGCTTTTCATAACACGTCTTCTGGCATATTTACCCGCGATGACAAGCCCGGCTCTAATGTACACAGCCGTAATAATTTATTCCTCCCTTCTGATGATGCTGACCTGCCCACGCTCGGGTTATACACCTACACCCGCTATTCCACACTCGATTGTAATGGATATCGATACAGGGAACCTTTTATAGGATATTACGGTCCCCGTGATACCCTGTATAATTTTTCTGACGATAAAAAGGCCACTATTTATTCCAGCCTTGATGAATTGTATAAAGCTACGGGGCATGAAAAAAACAGCATCATCGTGGACTATGATATCTTTAAGAATGCTCATCAGCCTGAATTTAAGGAATTCAATGCTAAGCATGCCGCCCTTGGAAATGCTTATCCTGTTTATTATCCGGAAAACTTTGACTTCAGGCTTAAGCCTGGCGCAAAAGCAGTAGATGCCGGATGCAGAATACCAGGGATTAATGATTCCTACAATGGACAGGCACCAGATTTGGGAGCTTATGAAACAGGAAAAGAAATCCCCCATTACGGACCCCGAAACCAAAATTAAAAAGCCATGAAATACAGACAATTTTCCATTCTTTCTTTACTTTTCATGCTGGCAGGAAACTTTTCTTTATCAGCACAGGAAAATAAACTTACAAAAGCCGAAAAAAATGCTGGATGGATTTTACTTTTTGACGGTGAAACCACAGAAAGCTGGCGCGGATACCGTTCAGACAGCATTTTACCCAACTGGACGGCAAAAAACAGAACCCTGGCAGCATCAGGCGAAGGTGGTGATATTATCACCAACCAGCAATTTAAGGATTTTGAGTTATCGCTGGAATGGAAAATATCTGAAGGTGGTAATAGCGGGATTTTTTATGCCGTGAAAGAAGGGGAAGATTTTGATCAGGTCTGGAGAACCGGTGTAGAGATGCAGGTAATGGACAATAAAAACAATCCATTGGGAAAAACGCCTAACAGAAGTGCTGCATCCCTTTATGATATGTACGCTCCCGAAAAAGACGCCACAAAACCCGCAGGAGAATGGAACAAAGCCCGTATTGTACATAAAGATGGAAACGTACAGTACTGGATGAATGGTGAATTGGTGAACGAATACAACCGCTGGACAGAAAAATGGTACCAGGACAGGGAAGCATGTATACACAACAAGAAAAGAAAACCATTGTGGGGCGAATTTAAAAAGGGGCACATAGCGCTGCAGGATGAAGGTTTTGCTGTGGCCTACCGGAATATTAAAATCCGGGATTTGTCAGTGGAGAAAAAAAAGCCTGAAGTAGCTGTAATCTATCGTGATGAGAAATCTCCAAAATCTTATGAAGGTTTCGCCGTTACAGATCTTTTGGATGAATGGTGGGGTACAATCAATGAGTTTAGTTCCCGTTTTACCACTTACACCTCCAAAGATTTGCTTTACAGGGGAAAACATGATTTTCAGGAAATGTTTTACGTAACGGAAGGTTATGGTTGGGCTGTTGTGGGCGAAAATGAATTTCCGGTATTTCCCGGCACCTGCTGGCTGGTGCCACCCCAAACCGACCATGGAATTAAATGTGCCGAAACTTCAGAAGCCCTTAAATTATTTATCGTGAAATCCGCACCCTGATAATTAAAACCCAAAAAAGCCTAATTTTAAAATGAAGAAGTTTTACCTTATAATTTTAAGTACCTTATTTACATTGTTAACGCAAGCACAGGATGTTGATTTTTCTAAAATAAAACCCGGTGGTGTAAAACTCTACCTCACAGAAGACAGTTCTTCGTATTTCCGGCTTTTCAGCTTCACCCATATTTGGTTACGGTATACCGATTTTAATCCTGGAACAGTTGATGCTGCCGGTGAACCCAAGCAACATGATTTTGATGTGGGAATTCGTCGAAACCGGTCAGGTTTTTACCTGCATTTATTTGAGCGACTCATAACATTTACACAATTCGGGATTTCTGTACAAACTTATGTTAGTGACCCAAAACCGCAGTTGTTCTTTCTTGACCTTACAACCGAATATGAATTTATAAAGGAAAAACTAAGCCTTGGTTATGGCCTCCATTCCTGGCAGGGTGTGGCCAGGCAGGGGAATATCGGAGCACCGCACTTTTTGTATATTGACAATCCGGGATTTTCCTATCCGCTTGTGGGTACATTTGACCAGTCGGGCCGGCAGTTGGGCGTTTATGCTAGAGGGCTGTTAGGGGATTTTCAATACAGGGTTTCACTTTCAAAACCTTTTAGTTACAATGCACTGTTGAATACTGATACATTATACAATGTTGCATATGAATACCCCAACACCACATGGAGTTACAAAGGCTATTTCAACTGGCAGTTTCTGGAAAATGAACCCGATGAATTTGCCTGGAAGCGCATGAATTACCTCGGACAAAAAAAGATTTTTAATATTGGTGCCGGCTTTCACTACCACCCGGCCACCATGCAAACTTTTGAAGAACCCGGTGCAGATGTGATGAAAGAGGATATGCTCCTTACTGGTGTGGATGCCTTTCTGGATTATCCTTTGGCAAACGAATCTTCGTTTACCGGATACCTGGTATGGTTTAATTACGATTTCGGGAGCAATTATTTGCGGCGTGGAGGTTTGATGAATACAGGTTTCGGGGGAGAAATAAATGATCGTCCTTTACTTCAGGGTGGCGGAAACAGTGAATGGGCTTTTGGTACCGGAAATATCGTTCATGCAGAGGCAGGGTATTTATTACCTGCATTTAAATTTTTAAATGGTAAAAAACTGCAATTTTTTGGAGGCTATACTTTCAAAGACCTGGAAGGTTTAGGCACCAATCTTCACCAGTTTGATGCAGGATTAAACTACCTATTTTACCATCATCATGTAAAATGTGGGCTGCAGATTTCATCACGTCCCATATATGATGGCACGATTGGTGAAAATGCACAGGGAAGTGTCGTTATGCATAAAGCAACAGTAATATTTAACACCCAGGTTGATTTTTAATACTCCTTTAAATGAAATATAACCCTTTGGCATAACCGTTTTACCTTTATAAATAAAAATTAAATGAGTGATTGGTTAATTCAATAGCATTTGTATTATTAAAAAATTAGGCATAATTACTTTCGTATCCATAAAACGCAGGTTATCGTAAATAGATATCTCTTTCCAGAAATTTTAGAGTTGGTCCAGTTGACATTCCAAAAGTTGGTTCCCAACGTTGTTCCTGGTTCCTGGGCAAAAGCCCTTTAGGCAAATAATACTGCCACTGAGAAAATAGATATTTTTTTCATAGTTTTGTGAATGGCCATGAAGCACTTGCCTATGGCAGTAATTTTGACTTTAAATAATATAGCTTTGGAATGGGGCGAAGAATTGCCGGAATTTTTCACACATAGTATTCATTGTATCGACGTGAAAAATCCGGAAATTAATAATTTTACTGGCATTCCCAATCCAGCTTCACCTGAGAGTGTAGCCATAAAACTTGAAAATACAATACTTAAATAAATAACAATGAAAAAAACATGTACCACAGGTAATCGCAAAACAAACATTTGGTTTCTAATAGCAATTATTTTCCCTGCTTTTCTCTTTGGCTGCAACAATGCTCAAAAAGAGGCTAAGGATATGAATTTTCACCTGACCGAAGAGGAAGCCCGTTCAAATATCGATGATATTATTGCACAAATACATGAACCGGAAATTCCTTCAGACACCCTAAACCTGATAGAATTCTCAGGACTGCGTCCAGATGCTGAGGGCACACAGGATTTTTATCCTTTCATTGAGCAGGCACTTGAAGAACTCGAAAAACGTGGAGGCGGGTGGCTCTTATTTCCAAATTCAGATGGACTTAATAGCTGGATTCGGTATACAGAGACATATAAAATTTCCGGCCCCATTCATTTAAAAGACAATATGGGATTAATTCTTGACCACTCAGTACGTTTATTTTTTCCATTTGATCCTGAAAAATACCTGGTAGATGAAAAGGGAACACTTACAAGATATGAAGGCACTACCATTTATTCATTTTCACCCTTAATCTATGCTTTTAATGCCAAAAACATAGCTGTAGTGGCCAGGGGAGAAACAGGCAACATGCCGGTAATAGACGGTGATGGCGAAAAATGGCAGCGCTGGATGTGGGAAGGTGAATTGTCCCGTCAGGAGCGTGGCCTGCAAGCCTCCTACCAGTTACTCAAAGATGTGAATAATCAGGATGTCCCAATTGCGGAGAGAGTTTACACTGACCCTGAAAATGATTACTTCCGGCCGGAGACCATGGAGTTCTTTCTGTGTGAAAATGTGCTGGTTGATGGGGTGAAGATTGTCAACTCTCCATTTTGGTGTATTAAGCCGGTTTTTTCACAATCCTGTATTTTCAGAAACCTTGCCTTTGATGCATTTGTAGTAAATAATGATGGTGTAGATCCGGAGTCATCCAAAAATGTATTAATTGAAAATATTATGTTTGCCAATCACGATGATAATGTTGCCATTAAGGCAGGCAGAGATAAAGAAGGCCGGGACGGAGCCCTTGTCGCAGGCACTGAACTGGAAAACATAGAGAGTGAATATATCAATGAAGGACGCATTACCGGCCCCACAGAAAACGTGGTGATCAGGAACAACCATTTCTATGGCCATTACGCCGTATGCATTGGAAGCGAGATGTCTGGTGGAGTGAGAAATATATATGCTGTGGATAATCTCTCAGTTAAATCTGTGAATATGGGAGTGTTTATCAAAAGTAGCCGACTACGTGGGGGTACAGTGGAAAATATATACGTAAACGGACTGGAGCTAAATCAGGTGAAAAATGAAGTTATTTCTATTGTACCAAATTATGATAAGGCAGACGAAAGTCCATATCCCCCAACAATTAGAAATGTACAGATTGAAAATGTTTCCAGTAATTCAAGTAACGCAGGAATTTTAATTCACGGCTGGTATGATGAACCTGTAACCAATATAATTTTAAAGGACATCAATCTTAATAATGTAGAAAACAACCCGTTGCAAATAGAACAGTCTAAAAAGGTAATCCTGGAAAAGGTACGTATCGATAATCAAACGTACAACAAAACTGTGAACCATATGGACGAAGGTGAAGCGCCACCGGAAAAAATTTAAACAACTATGAAAAGAAGAAAATTTTTAAAAAATGCCGCTATGGGATCGGCCATACTATCAGGCACTTCGGTTACTTCTGCCATAGCCGGTAATTTTTTTATTCCCAGAAACACACCTCAAATGTTTATTGGCACTCCGGTACTTCCGGAAATACTTTATGAAAGAGGAATTTCTGAATGTCTGGATGCAATGAAAGAACTTGCGGGAATTAATACAGTAATGACTTTTACCCACGACCATGTATTTAATCAATACAGGCCAAACTTTCAACCCAAAACCGATGAGCATGGGAATGAATATACCAACGTGTGGGTAAGAACAAACGCCAAATATTACAATGATCCTGCGCTCCAGGGCAGGAATAACAAAGGTAAGTATGCCGACAGAGATATTCTTGATGAACTTTATGAGGAAGCTAAGCCACGAAATATGCAGGTATATGGCCGCATTCTGGAACCTTACGTCATCACCGGTGCCATTCCCGGATTTGAGGCATTTGCAGAGGTAGATGCCAATGGAAATAAAGGAAAGAATGTTTGTTATAACCATCCTGAATATATGGCATACTGGGATTCTGTTATTGAAGATCTGGTAAGAACCCATCCAAATATGGCAGGTTTTAAATTCGGGCAGGAACGTGGCGGTCCTATTCTTTCCTCCATGGGCAATGAAAACCCCGGAACCTGCTTTTGCGAGCATTGCCTGCCCCTTGCAAAAAAGCGTGACATAAGCATTGATAAAGCAAGAAAAGGACTGATAGCCATTCAGGAATTCGGAAACAAAATAAATGCTGGTGAAATACCCGTGGATGGAAATTTTGTAACCTTTCTTCGCATACTGGCTACGTATCCGGAAATTATGGCCTGGGAACAATTCTGGATGGACTCCAGGGAAGCCCAACGCAAGAGAATGTATGCCTTAATTAAAGGGATTAATGAAAATGTTGAGGTAGGATGGCATATTGATCATGGTATGACGTGGGATTTGTTTACAAGGGCTACGTGGGACTATAGTAAAATGGGGCCATACTCAGACTGGTTAAGTGTAGCTGTATATTTCGACAGCATGGGCCGCCGATCTATGGGACACTATAATAAAAACTATAAAAAAATCCTCTTTGGTGATGCATCTGAAGAATATTCATATCCCATGTACCTGAGCATGCTCGGATATAATCCTGAAAAGGAGCCATTACTGGATGAACACCGTGAAAAAGATACTTCTTTTAGCAGTGATTATGTATACCAGGAGTGCGTGCGGGCAGTAAAAGCAGTAAATGGATCAGCAAAAGTATATGCCCGGCCCGGCTTTGATATGCCTGGGTATGCATGCAATGTTACGCCAGAGGAAGTTTATAAAGCTACAACCAGATCCTTGGAAGCCGGAGTTGACGGATTGTGGTGTGGCCGTGAATGGGATGAGCTTAAACCGGAAAATGCCAGGGCTTTTGGAAATGCCGTTCGCGACTGGAAAGGATAAAACCGAAGCTTTAATTCTGATATGCAATAAGCATGTAACAAGAAAAGCCGGAAACCTTGATCGGCTTCCGGCTTTTTTATATAGTTATAAGTAATTGGTATTACCGTGTGGCTTCTCCACTGATGTTGATGGAATTATCATTATTTGTCATATTATACAAAACATCAGGTGCGGCTTCGGCTGGCACCTCTCCCGATAGGGGCTTAATTACAAAAGGAGCTGCATCATTATCAGGATTGGGCTCTACTGATATTACAATTGTTGCTCCCTGAAGATTAGTTGGGAATGTTAACCCTGCAGGGCCATTTCTTAGGAAATCCTCGCCTGGAAAATCAGGACCGGCAAGTGTGCCACTATATGGATTGTCCATGTCTGCTTCGCTTGCATTTGTGAATTTACCCGTACTTACAGGTGTTCCGTCAATCACAGCCCAGCCTTCATAAATCCAGCCTTCGGAAAGCGTTGGCAAAATCAAACTCGATGAAGGACCTGTAGGCTCCAGCCACCATACACCACTTAACTCATCAGTTTCAGCTCCGTTTGTAGGTGTAGAAAGGATATATTTTCCTATAGCTGTGGAGAAACCTGTGCCAATGGCTGCTTCATTTTCATAATTCAGTGTTGCAGAATTTCCTATAAAAGTCCCTGAGAGTATCTGGGTTTCAGTAGGCTGAACGGCAGGATCAGGATTGGGCTCAAGGGTAACTACAAACGCAGTGGCATTTTGAAGTAAGTCTTCATCGATACTGAAAACACCTTCATCTGCATCACCATTATTATCAATGGCAAATTTACCAATTGAAGTATAGGTATCACCATCTACCAGCCATCCTTCATACGTGGCAAATGATCCCAATTCCGGTAATCCGTCAACCGTCAGAGTCATATCCATCAATACAGGGTCATTATCCTCATCCTTACAACCGGTAAAGGCCATTGCAAGTATAGCTATAAAAGCAGTATATAAAATTTTTTTGTTTATCATAATTTAGGTTTTAAAGATTATTAATATGAATAGATTTCGCAGGCCTATTCGCTATAGAGTGGTCAATAACTGTTCCACGAATGCGAAAACAAAAGAAATAAAAGTATTTCTGGATGCATAATTCTGAATTAGCCTTAATAAAACCTGCCAGAATAAGTATAAGAACTTAATTGTATGATATTTAGCTTTAATTTCTTCCTGTTTTTTAAAACAATTATATTTTGTTGTTTCCAGGATATTTACATGACGATTAGTTGGGTAGGAAATAATGGGGAATAAGGTTTACAGCCTATGCAAGAATATCCCCACACGGCGTCATATACAATTCTAAATGCATCTCAGGTGTTTTCCTGAAGGCTTTTCTCCATGCGGTAGTTAATCAGTACGGTACCATTGATCAGGATGCGATTTTCTTTTTTTGTAACAAAACCTTGTTTTATAAAAAATGGTTTCGCGGACTTGCTGACATCAGCACTTAAAACCTTAACATCAGCCTTACGGGCCTTTTGCTCCAGAGTCTGGTACAGACAACTGGCAATGCCTCTGTTTTGAAAATCATTATCCACAAAAAGAAAGTCAATATAGTTTTTTTCCTTTAAGGAGCCAAAACCTACCAAACGTCCTTTGTTCTTAATCACAATAAAATACTGTTCGTGTATGGCATTTGTCCATCGGGTATCGTCTCCTGCACGTGAGGCCCATGCTGTTAATTGCTTTTGGTTGTAATATTTTTCTCCTATACTGCTAATAACGGCGATAAACAATTCGCGAATTGCCGGAAGGTCATCCACCGTGGCCCTTCTTATAGGATATGTAAAAGGATTAAAATTAACCATACTTTACCTGGTAATGAAGTTGAAGCAATCCTGTACTATATCTGTGTGCATTCAATAATATCATCTGGTGTTTATTTTGAGGGTTTTGAAATAGCCTTGTGCCCTCACCCACCAAAACCGGGATAACAGAAATAATAAAATCATCAATTAAATTATGTGCAAGCAGCATATTTACAACTGCTGCTCCCCCATCACAGAATATATTCTTACCCGGTTTTAGTTTCAAATCATTTACCAATTCTGGTATATTGCCATTATAAAACCTTACTTTTCCTTCCTGCGGACGGGGAGTGTGTGTGATAATATAGGTGTCTTTATCTTTATGAGGAAACTCATCTACCTGCTGCATTACCCAGTCGTAGGTCTTCCGGCCCATAATAACAGTATCCACAGTTTGTATAAAATGTTTATAGCCATAATCTTCGCCTTCTTTATGCACTTGTGATAAAAAGCTCATATCACCATCTGCTCCGGCGATAAACCCATCCAGGCTGGAGGCTATAAAAACACTTAATTTTCGCATCATGCTTTGCAGTTTATTTGCCGTAATGTAAAAAATCTCCTTTAATACGAAGATAATGATTAAAATCTTTATCTCTAAAGATTAGAGGATGACGTCGCAATTATATTCGGTATCATCGATTTCAGCACCGAGAGATTTGTAAAATGCCATGGCTGATTTATTCCACCGGGAAACCTGCCAGTGTACTTTGTAGCAGTTTTCTTCGCGGGCAAATTTAATGACACTTTCTATCAAGGCCTTGCCAACTCCCCCACCCCGGTAATCAGGCTCCACATATAAATCATCCAGATATACAGATTTCCCGGACCATGTAAAATAAGCAAAAAAGCAGGTGGTATAACCCACAATTTTATCTGCTCCTGTTACTGCCACAAAACCATTTAAGAACGGCTTTTCAGTTTGCATTTTTTCCACTGAGTTAGATAATTTCTCTTTACTTTTCTGAAAGGCTGCAAATTGGGTAATAAGCTCAAAAAGTCGTTCAAAATGCTGTTCCGTGATCGGTTTAATTGAAAATTTCATTACAAAATTGAATTAAAAAAATGTTGGGAAGGCTGTAAATGTATGAAAGAAATGAATACATTGTTCATTGTTTACTCTAGTTACAATTAATATGGAGCTAAACCATGCCTGGTTTTTATTTAGAAAAGGCTGATATTCTGAAATATAAATTTCTTGTGAACCTCATCGTGGTGTTAAATTTTAAATAACGTATTAACTACTACATTACTCTTTATTTCCATGCATATGGTCTAATTTTACTGGTCTAATCAATTTTAGAATACCTTATGCAAAACCAGGATATATTTGTTAAAAGGCTTCCCCGTTGGATAAAGTCACCCATGCCAACCGGTCAAAAATATTCAAAGGTAAAAAACCTGATATCTGAACATAAATTACACACCATATGCACCAGCGGAAATTGCCCGAACAAAGGGGAATGCTGGAGTGCCGGCACTGCCAGCTTCATGATTTTAGGTGAAAAATGTACCCGAAATTGTAAATTTTGTGCCGTAAAAACCGTAAAACCCGACCTCCCGGATTGGGATGAACCCCGTAGATTAGCTGAATCAATAAAAACACTCAACCTTAAGCATTGTGTTATTACATCGGTAGCACGTGATGATTTAGCTGATGGCGGAACTGCTTTCTGGGTTGAAACCATAAAACAAATAAAGCTGGCTAACCCAAATACCACCATGGAAGTGCTAATACCCGACCTGCAGGGAAATACAGAGCATATTAAACAAATTATTGATGCCGGTCCGGAAGTGGTTTCCCACAACCTGGAAACCGTGCGCAGGTTAACGCCAAGAATTCGAAGTATGGCCACTTATAAGCGGAGTCTTGAGGTACTTACTTTTATTTCCTCCACTGGAGTGGTTACTAAATCGGGCATTATGCTTGGGCTGGGCGAAATGGAACATGAGGTATTAAAAGCCATGGACGACCTTCGGACAGCCGGGGTAAAAGTGCTTACCATAGGGCAGTATTTACAACCCAGTACTTATCATGCTGATGTGGTGGAGTATATCACTCCTGAAATATTTGTAAAGTATAAAATAGAAGGAGAAAAAAGAGGTTTCACTTACGTGGAAAGCAGTCCACTGGTACGCTCTTCGTATCATGCGGAAAGACATGTGAATGCATAAACGCGCTCCATTTCACTAATTTAGTGTTCTCCTCAATCCGTATGATCCATAAGCTTTTCAGCAGCCAATGCATAAAGTGTAGTGGCGAAAATGTGGGGCTCATTTTCAGGGCCGGGAGTTTTATAATATTTTTCTATGGAAACAATGGGGCCGGGTCCCGGGCAGCCACCCTGAATGGTACCATCTTCCAAAATTTTATTTTTTATTCCTGCAATAGCTTTCTCCACAACGTTTTGATAAGGTTCTTCAGGAAGGAGATGATGCTCAATGGCCAGGGACAGATAATAAGCAATGAAACCTGTACCACTGGTTTCGGGATAGCTGTCTTCAAAGGGTAAATCTACCAGCTGGTGCCATAAACCAGTAGGTCCCTGTCTTAAAATAAGTGAATCCACAAACGGTGTTAGTATTTTTTGCATGCGTTTCATGTAGGAGGATTTCTCAGGCAAATATGTCATTGTACTAACCATGCCCCGCAATATCCATCCCTGCCCTCTCGACCATGAATGTGGAGATAATTTATCAGAGTCTTTCAAAAATCCCCTGCCCTGACTATATAACCCGGTGGCTGGATGGCGCGTTAAACTATCATAAATCTCAAACTGCCTGACGGCTCGTTCAAAGTACATCTCCTTACCGGTAACTGCGCCTGCTTTTGCAAGTCGGCTGGCATATTCCTGCACGTAATCAATCAGCAATCCTTTTTTACCATTGTAACTATGCAATACACCACCGTCTTCAGAATATTCAGACTCCTCTATCATCTTATCCGTTTCATGAAGAAAGCCTCGCAGGTATGATGAATCACCTGTGGCAGAAAAAAGAGCGTAGGTAAGACATCCAAAGGGTTGTGAGCGATAAGAAACAGTGTCTGAGGCAGAAATACTTCTTAAATCCATTATTTTCATCACTGAATCAATATAAGCTTTATTATCACTGATCTGGCTATAGGTCAGCATGGCTTCAAAAGTCAGATCCAGTGTGTAATTTCCCCATGCATCATTTGGGGTAGCAAAGCCATTGTGAAATGTGTAGTATTTATTTAGTACTTTATCAGCATAAACATGCTGCCCAGGGGAAGTTGTATTTTTACCTGGTTCTGAATGGCAGGAGTAAGTTATGAACAAAAATAGCAGTACAGGCCAGTTAATTTTCATAAAATAAATATACTGATTTTATCCCAATCATTCGAAAAATATTAGATTCTCCGTAAGGAAATTTTAATATGTCAACGATTCAAGCGGGAAACCACATACCGATAAAGTGATTACTTTCTTAGAAATAGAGCGGATAGCTGAAGAATAGATGGGATCTACGGCTGTTTTTACCATTTCTTCCGGACGTAACAATCAAATGGTTTTTATATGTTATAAAAAAAGCGAGGCAGTATTGATTTCCTGACTCGCCTTTAATATTTTATCACCTATCGGTTTCGCATTTCTGCGTGTTTGTTTTTGCTGGTGCGGTGTGTTTTATTCTTTGATCGGCCGGCAAAAAACTCCTGTTTTCTTCTTGCCTTTTCTTTCTCAAATTGTTTCTTTTCCTCTTGTGTCATTGGTTTATCAGTCTGTGGAAAAGGATTATCTGAGGCTTTTGGTATCTTTTTATTAATCAGTTTTTCTATATCTTTTACAAAATCATTCTCTTCAGGTTCACATAGCGAAATGGCTGTACCGTCTTCTCCTGCCCGGCCTGATCGACCAATGCGATGGACGTAAGTTTCTGCAATATTCGGTATATCGAAGTTTATCACAAATTTAAGTTTGTCTATGTCAATTCCCCGTGCAGCAATATCCGTAGCAACAAGAATACGTACTTTTCCAAGTTTAAATTCGTTTAAAGCCTTTTGTCGCTGGTTCTGTGCTTTATCTCCATGAATAGAGGCTGAACCTATATTTTTCTTTTTAAGGATACGGGCAATACGATCAGCACCATGTTTTGTTTTTGAAAAAAGTAAGGCCTGATCAATGGTTTCGTCCTTCAGAATATGTAGCAAAAGCTCCTTTTTATCTGATTTATTTGTAAAATAAATATATTGCTGAATAGTATCTGCAGTGCTTGAAACCGGACTCACTGATATCTTCTCAGGATCAGACAAAATCTTTCGCGACAGGTCAATGATATTATTTGGCATGGTGGCCGAGAAAAACAATGATTGTCGTTTTGAGGGCAAGGCATTAAGAATTTTTCTTATATCGTTGATAAAGCCCATATCCAACATGCGGTCAGCCTCATCAAGCACAAAATATTCTATGTTGTTTAATTTTATATAGCCTTGCTCCATTAAGTCAAGTAATCTGCCAGGCGTGGCGATAAGCACATCCACACCTCGTCGGAGTGCCTGTGTTTGCCCGTGCTGGTTTACACCACCAAAAATAACGGTATTGGTTATCCCAGTGTAACGTCCATAGGTGGTAAAGCTTTCGCCAATTTGTATGGCAAGTTCCCTTGTGGGAGTGATCACCAGTGCTTTAATGGAAGAAGCTTTCCGGTTATCCTGTTCTGAATTGTATAGATGCTGAAGAATGGGAATTGCAAAAGCAGCCGTTTTTCCTGTTCCTGTTTGCGCTGATCCCAATACATCTGTATTCTTTAAAATAAGAGGTATCGCTCTCTCTTGTATAGTTGTGGGTGATGAATAGTTTTCTTCCTTTAGAGCCCGTAATATAGGCTCTATGATTCCTAATTCTTTAAATTGCATATGATTTTTGTGAAATTATGCCCCGGGATAAGAATTTTATGGGGCTTTGTAAGTGTATTATTTTTCAAGCCGCTAAGGTACGGTTTAATTTTGGAATTCTACTATAATACACAAGGTATTTAGATATAATCAAAAGCACGAACCATTTTTATAGTTTTAATTTAACTTCGGTGACACATTAGTTTTTACTATGTGTATGTAGTTCCCTGATTTTTTTTTAGAAATTCAGATAAAACGTAAGGTACCGAATACCGAAATATTTTCTGTCTGTTCTTAAAAAAATGATATCTTGCAAAATAAATAACCAAAACACATGATACGACTAATTTTATTTTTATTTACAATTTTATTTCTGAGCTGTAACTACCCGGGTAACACTAATAATGAAAAACCCCGCCTGCTCATCACTACTGACATTGGAGGCGATCCGGATGATCAGCAATCGCTGGTACGCCTGCTGGTACACAGCAATGAATTTGATATTGAAGGGCTGGTAGCTAGTGCATCGGGCACACCGGGTGAGCTTGATACCAGCATTGTAAAACCCTTTTTAATTCATGAACAAATAGATGCGTATGAAAGCGTATATCCAAACCTTTTGATCCACGATAGTACCTTCCCCCTCCCTGATGAACTCCGTTCTGTTGTAAAACCCGGGAACCCTTACCGGGGAAAAGAGAATGTAGGAAAAGGACATACCACAGAAGGCTCGGCATGGATAGTCCAACAAATGCTCAAAGAAGATAACCGACCGCTTTACATTGGTATCTGGGGAGGACAGACAGATGTAGCACAAGCACTATGGATGCTCAAGGACAGCCTGTCAGCCGATCAGTTCAATACAATTACGAACAACATTATTATTTATGACATCATGGATCAGGATGGCCTGTACACCATGATCAGAGATAGTTTTCCCGGATTATTTTACATCCGCAACAAAGCACCCGAAGGCAAGGATAGGCGTGAAGCAGTTTTTCGTGGCATGTATTTAGGTGGAAATATGAACAACACTTCCCGTGAATGGATTTATGACAACGTTAAAACCGGACATGGTCCGTTGGGAGCCTTATATCCGGATAAAACATGGACAGCACCAAACCCACATGGTGTGATGAAAGAAGGCGATACCCCTTCCTGGTTTTATTTTTTAAGGAACGGGTTGCAAGATCCCCAGCATCCGGAATGGGGAGGCTGGGGCGGCCGTTTTTTAAATGCAGAGGGTAAATACTACACCGATGCCTCCGACCAGATCGATTCTGTAAACACCCCACGAGCATCAGTCTGGCGCTGGCGCAATGATTTTCAAAACCAATTTGCTGCCCGCATGGATTGGTGTGTAAAATCGTATGAAGAAGCCAATCATGCACCGGTTGTCCATATCAATAAAAACACTTCAAAAAATATAATCGCGTTTAATTTACGCCCGGGTGAAGGTGTAGATTTTGATGCTTCGGAATCAACTGATCCTGATGGTGACAAACTAAGTTACAATTGGTGGATTTATGATGAACCCTCAACCTTAAACGATTTACCTTTGATTGAGAATCCGAACTCAGCCAAAATCTCGCTAATTGTTCCTGCTAATAATGCAAAAGGTGAAATCCATTTGATTTTAGAAGTTACGGATGATGGTATTCCGGCCCTAACATCCTACAAGCGCATTGTAATTAAGGTACAGCCCGAAAAATAATATGCAAATCCTGACCTTTATGACAATTTTCCATTTTTAAAATATTTACAATTAACTAAACACACAAAAAAAAATTCTTCTATGATTTGTAAAAACATTCAGGCTGTCCTGTTAATCTGGATGGCATTTATACCCTGTGTATTCGCCCAATCACCTGTAGATCTTACCATTGATTATCAAACAGAACCGCTGGGTATTGATAATCCCTCACCTGGTTTCTCATGGATTTCCGGTAACCACCAAAGAGGTGCCATGCAAAGTGCTTATCGTATCCTGGTAAGTTCTTCTGAGGAAAACCTCAAACAAGGCATTGGTGATATGTGGGATACACATAAAGTTCAGTCCAATGAACAAATTCAAATTATTTACCAGGGAGAACCACTGAAATCTTCCACCCGGTATTTTTGGGCTGTACAAACATGGGATGAAGAGAATACAACCTCTGGCATGAGTAGACCCAGCTGGTTTGAAACAGGCCTTTTACAGTCCTCAGATTGGAAAGGATTATGGATTACAGATACTAAAACCCAACCGGAAAAGGATGAAGCATTTTATGAAAAGATACCTGCTCCACTTTTCAGAAGAGAATTTCAGACAGATGCACAAGTGGCCAGTGCCCGGCTATATATCAGCGGTCTTGGATATTACGAAGCCTGGATTAATGGCCAAAAAGTGGGAGATCATTACCTGGATCCTGGCTGGACACAATATGGCAAAACCGTTTATTATGCCGCATATGATGTAACTGAATACCTCGCCCGGGGAAAGAACGCAATAGGTATCATGCTTGGCAATGGATGGTATAATCCTTTGCCAATGAAATTGTTTGGCCGTTGGAATTTGAGAGAGATTTTGACCATTGGAAAACCAAAAGTAATTGCACAACTGGAAGTTAGTTTTGCAGATGGAAGCACAGAAATCATATACACAGATGAGCAATGGAGAACAATAGATGGACCTGTAGTAAAAAATAATGTTTACCTGGGTGAATGGTACGATGCCCGCGAGGAAAAAGCAGGATGGCAAACCCCCGGCTACAATGATGATCAATGGGAACCGGCAATGAAAACAACCGCACCGGCCGGCAAGCTCAAATGGCAATTTGTGCCTCCCATCAGGCATACCCGATCCGTACACCCTGTAAAAATTATGCAACCGGAACCGGGGGTTTATGTTTATGATATGGGGCAGAATTTTGCGGGTGTTATCCGTTTTACAGGAAATGCACCCGCCGGTACAGAAGTCATTTTTCGGTATGCTGAACTGGTCTATGACGATGCAAGCATAGATGTAAGAACCACAGCTGCCACACAAATTAAAGAAGGGGGTATCCAGGGAGGACCCGGTGCACCAGCCACCGCATGGCAGGAAGATCGTTATATCTTCAAGGGTAAAGGACAAGAGGTGTTTGAACCTCGTTTTACATTCCATGGCTTTCGGTACGTGGAGGTGTCCGGACTCCCTTATAAACCGACACTGAATGATCTTGAGGGGATTAGGTTAAACTCTGATATAAATGATAATGCATCATTTGCTTGCTCAAACCCGCTGTTCAACAAAGTACAGGATGTTACAGAATGGACCATGCTAAGCAATGTTTTTAGCATAGAATCAGATTGTCCGGCCAGGGAAAAATTTGGCTATGGCGGAGACATGGTTACTGTGGGAGAAGCTTACATTTATAATTATGATATGGCGAATTTCTACACCAAAACTGTGCGTGATTTTGCCCGAGATGCCCGTGAAGATGGAGGAATGACAGAATGTGCTCCGGACATTGGTATAAATATAAGAGGTGTAACAGAAAATACCGGCCCCGTTGGTTGGACACTTGCCCATCCTTTTCTGGTTAAGCAACTCTACAAATACTATGGAAACAGGGAATTGGTAAAAGAACAATACCAACCCATGAAAGATCTTGTTGATTTCTATCATAGAAATGTGCCTGAGCATATCATTACCGTGGGCATCAGCGATCATAATGTGCTTGAAGACAGACCTGTTCCGGTTACCAGTACAGCTTTTTACTACCACCATGTGGCCATTCTGGCAGAAATGGCTGGTATTTTAGGGAAGAATGAAGACGAAGCTTTCTACAATAAGCTGGCTGCCGACATCAAACAAGCATTCATAAATGAATTTGTAAATGCGGAAACCGGAGAAGTATATACCCACACCCAAACAGCTCAGGTATTTGCTTTGTATTATGACCTCCTACCTGAAGAAGCAAAAAAGAAAGCGCTGGAAGTCCTTAAAAATGAAATATTTCTCAAGCACAGTGGACATCTGTCAACTGGGATTTTTGCTACCAAAATGATGCTCAATTACCTGAGCGATCAGGGTCTGGATGACGTAAATTATACCATGATGAACCAAAAAGAATATCCCGGATTTGGGTATATGATTAATAATGACGCTACTACCTTGTGGGAAAACTGGGCTTTTAAAACTGGTGACAGTAAAAATCATCCCATGTTTGGGAGTATTAGCGAGTGGTTTTATAAATCGCTGCTGGGCATTAATCAATCTGAAAAATCTCTGGCTTTTAGTGAAATTATCATAAAACCCTCGCCTGTGGCAGGGCTGCAATGGGCTGAAGGGCATTACAATTCTGTACGGGGCAAAATTGGCAGTGCATGGTGGAAATTTGGAGACGATATTTTTATGGATGTGGAGATACCCGCTAATACAACTGCTTATATTCATCTGCCCACTTACGCTAAAGCTGAACCAGATATTTATGAGCAGGATATATTACTCATTAGCCGAGGTACTCCGCAAACTATGCCCGCTGAATTTACTTTTGTCCGCAAAACAAACCATTATGTAGTGCTAAAAGTTGGAGGCGGAAAGTATCATTTTAAAATAAGACATTAAAAGTTAAAAAACATAATAAGTAAATCATGAACAGTATTAAAATAGCAGCCCCCACCCTGTTGGCGATAACAATAGGTGCATGTAACACGCAGCAAAATGATGTTTCCAGGCAAGAATCAAGGTTTAAAAATGTGGTTTTCATCGTCAGCGACGATCATCACCCGGAAGTAGTGAGCCTTTTGGGAGAAAAACCCATTCACACACCAAATATTGATCTACTGGCATCTGAAGGAGTTTTTTTTACCAATGCTTACGCAAACTCTCCCATTTGCAGTGCATCGCGCCAATCCATGATGACAGGAAAATACCCTCATGCCACCGGTGTAAACCTGCTGTTTACCCCTTTTCCTGATGAAAAAAATGTAACCATTGCTGAACATCTGAAGGAACATGGGTATAAAACTGCACTCGTAGGAAAAAATCATTTCAACAACTGGGTTTTTAGTTCCCTCTACAAGGAAGGCCAATACCCCGACCATGGTTGGGATCATTTAATAGATAAGGCCGAACACAAGCAATGGCTGAAAGAAAATCCGGCCACTCCTGTGCCGGATAGTATACCCACCCGTGCAAATACGCCGGCAGGCGAAGGTGCTGTTTGGGGCAAAAATGCCGATATGCTACCTATACCTTATTACGACAAGGATAGTCCGGCTACTTTCCTGGCCAATTGGGCTGCTGATTTCATAAACAAGAACAAAGAAAATCCTTTCTGCTTATGGGTGGCTTTTCATGAGCCGCATGCACCCTTTAGTTTCCCAGTGGAATATGCAGGTAAGTATAAACCTGAAGATATGCCATTGCCCAAAGGTACGCCGGAAGATGACCGATGGATTCCCTTACAGTTTAAGGACCTGACTGAAGACGAACGCCGTGGCATTATTGCATCTTACTATACCTCTGTGGAATATATGGATAAAAACGTGGGAATAGTGTTGGACGCTCTACGCGATAACGGGCTGGAAGAAAATACACTTGTCATCTTCAATGGCGACCAGGGATACTTGCTTAATGAGCATAAACGTTTTGAAAAGCATATGTTCTGGGATGAAGCTGTTACTGCTCCATTTGTGATTAAAGGTAAAGGTATTTTTGAGGCCGGAAAGCGCACTGCAGAATTAATGGAATTTGTGGACATTCTACCCACTGTAACGGATGCCCTCGGTATCCCTGCGCATGAAGACTTT
>JBEPYD010000014.1:0-26506 GCA_041641575.1 Bacteroidales bacterium | reverse complement strand
GGCCCGGGCTGTTGTAATTTGCTGGCACAACCACGGCCCCAATTTCCTGGCAAATGTCTTCTACCACTTTATCTTCCAGACCAATAATTGCCGCCATTGTTGATGGCTCTATTTCACAGGCTTTTTGCATGGCAAGGGCACGCTTGGAAACAAGCTTCAGCCCGTCTTCAAAACTCATGGCACCTGCTGCAACCAGGGCGGAAAACTCGCCCAGGGAATGCCCTGCCACCATTTCCGGCGTGAAACTATCACCCAGTGTTTTGGCAAGTACAACCGAATGCAGGTAAATAGCAGGTTGTGTTACTTTTGTCTGTTTCAGATCCTCATCGGTTCCGGAGAACATCAAATCAGTGATTTTGAAACCCAGGATATCATTGGCTTTTTCAAAAAGATTTTGTGCTATCTCGGCATTATCGTACAGGTCTTTTCCCATACCAACAAATTGTGCTCCCTGTCCGGGAAAAACATATGCTTTCATAAAAGTTTAAGATATAATAATGAAATAAAATTCAGAATGGTGTCCTAAAAAAATCACCCCCGACTTCCCTTGCAAATCCACCTTACCGGAAAAACCTGCAAGCTTTGATTGCGCAGGTCTTTCCTCAGAGGGATGCAGGGCAAATGTTGGGAATTAATTACTCCTGGTCACTCACATGAAATCAAATTACTTGTTTCTGCATATTAATAACGGTAATGTTCCGGCTTGTAAGGGCCATCAACTTTTACTCCGATATAATCTGCCTGTTCGGGCGTTAGTTTTGTAAGTTTTACTCCAATTTGCTCAAGATGCAATCGGGCAACCTCCTCATCAAGTCTTTTAGGAAGCATGTAAACACCTACTTCGTAATCGTTTTTCCAAAGTTCCAGTTGGGCCAGTGTTTGATTTGAAAAAGAGTTGCTCATTACAAATGATGGATGACCCGTGGCACAACCAAGATTTACAAGACGCCCTTCAGCAAGCAGATAGATTGAATTTCCATCAGGGAATTTAAATTTGTCTACTTGTGGTTTAATGTTGGTTTTTTCAATTCCGGGATACTCATAAAGTTTTTCTACCTGAATTTCATTATCAAAATGGCCAATATTACAGACAATGGCCTGGTCTTTCATTTTTTTCATATGATCAACAGTGATCACATCTTTATTTCCGGTGGTGGTAACAAACACATTACCCTCTTCCAGTGCCTCGTCGATATTTGTCACCTGGAAACCCTCCATAGCTGCCTGCAGGGCACATATGGGATCGATTTCGGTAACAATTACACGTGCACCGTATGAACGCATGGAATGTGCACAACCTTTACCTACATCGCCGTAACCAAGTACAACTACTACTTTACCGGCAAGCATCACATCGGTGGCGCGTTTGATTCCATCGGCAAGGGATTCACGACAACCATAAAGATTATCGAATTTAGATTTGGTAACTGAATCATTTACATTGATTGCAGGTACAAGCAATTCACCCCGCTCTTTCATCTGGTACAAACGATGCACTCCGGTGGTAGTTTCTTCACTCACACCTTTCCAGTCTTTGGCCATGCGGTGCCATTTTTGATTGTCAGCTTCAAGGTTGCGTTTCAATACATCCAACACAACAGCTTCTTCCTTGCTTTCGGGTTTAATGTTCAACACAGAAGCATCATCTTCAGCCTTATAGCCTTTATGGATGAGAAGGGTTGCATCCCCGCCATCGTCAACAATCAGATTCGGACCTAATCCCCCGGGAAAGGTAAGAGCCTGATCCGTACACCACCAGTACTCTTCAAGGGTTTCACCTTTCCAGGCAAACACAGGGATACCGGCAGCAGCAATAGCAGCAGCAGCATGATCCTGGGTGGAAAATATATTACAACTTGCCCAGCGTACATCAGCGCCAAGTTCTGCAAGTGTTTCAATTAAAACGGCTGTTTGCACCGTCATATGTAATGATCCGGAAACACGTGCGCCTTTTAGTGGTTTTTCAGCAGCATATTTTCTGCGAATGGACATTAGCCCAGGCATTTCCTTTTCTGCTATTTCAATTTCTTTTCTCCCATAATCAGCCAGAGAAATATCGGCTACCTTGTATGGTAAAGATTCTACTATGGTTTCATCTACTTTCATGATAATAAAATATCTATTTTGGTTATACTATTTAAAAAAGCTCTAAATTAATCAATTTGAATGACTTATAATTAAAAATGCTCGTTTTTTTCCAATATCTGTAATGCCTTTGCTTTATCCTCATGCAGGGCTTTTGTTAACTCCTCTAGGTTCCCGAATTTCTTCTCTTCCCGTATCCATCCTATAAAAGACACTTCTATATGCTGATCATAAATATCATCGTTAAAATTAAACAAATGGGCTTCAATAATGGGATTACCAGTTCTTTCTTCAACAGTTGGACGATAACCAATATTTAACATGGCTCCGTAAAATTTATTGCCCAGCTTAACTTTTACAGCATAAACGCCTGTGGCAGGTAAAATCTTATAAGGATCAAAATTTCCAAGGTTAGCTGTTGCAAACCCAAGTTTTCTTCCCAGCTTGCTCCCATGCACAACAGTACCACGAATAAAGAAGGGATAACCCAAACAGCGGTTTGCATCTGCAATTTTACCTGAAGTTATCAGTTCCCTGATAAGGGATGAGCTTACAGCCCCTTCTTCCTTAAAAACAGGCTGTAACTGCTCAACCTCAATACCAAAAGGTTGTGCATGTGCACGTATTATTTTCAAATCTCCTTCCCTGTCATTGCCAAAGCGGTGATTATGCCCCATCACAAGATAAGATGCATGAATTTTATCCAGATATTGCTGTATAAATTGCTTCGAAGTCAGGCGGCTGAATTCCTTAGTAAAAGGTATCAAAATCAGGTTTTTTAATCCTCGTTTAGCCAGCAACTCTTTTTTTTCTTCTATGGTGGTGATAAACCGCAGGGAAGGGTCAGCTTTTTCAAGCACTATGCGCGGGTGGGGCCAAAGTGTAATGATTGTTGATTCTCCTCCAATGGCGGCCGCTTTTTCATTTAGTTTTTGAATGATGTAGGCATGACCGTAGTGCACACCATCGAAAACCCCAATGGTAACAACAGGCTTTTTAATTTTTACAGCAGAAATATCAGTATAAACTTTCAATCGAAGACTGTTTCAGAAATTCAGTCTGCAAAGTTAATCATTAAGATTGAAAACAGGGACAATAATTATTCCTCCTTCAGGAAGGCATACCCTAAAGTAACTTATTTTCAATCATATACGATGCAATTTGCACTGCGTTGAGGGCAGCGCCTTTTTTAATCTGATCGCCTACGCACCAAAAAGTACTTCCATTCGGGTGAGAAATGTCTTTACGGATGCGTCCCACATACACGGGATTTTTACCTGCGGCAAATAATGGCATGGGGTACTCAAATGCAGCAGGATTATCCTGTACCTCAACACCGGGGGCATTTTCCATTGCCTTGCGTATGGCGGAAGGCTCCAGCGGATCTTTGGTTTCCACCCATATGGCTTCACTGTGGGCTCGCAACACTGGTACACGCACCGTTGTGGCACTCACCGCAATATCTGAATGCATGATCTTCTGTGTTTCATGATACATCTTCATCTCTTCCTTTGTATAGTCGTTTTCCTGAAAAACATCAATATGGGGAAGCAGGTTAAAGGCAAGCTGATGCTTGAATTTATCCGCAACCACTTTTTCCTTTTTCAGAAACTGTTCGGTCTGATCATAAAGCTCCTGCATGGCAGCTGCACCTGCGCCGCTGGCAGCCTGGTAAGTAGAGGCATGCACACGAATGATGGGAGAAAGATCATTAATGGGTTTCAATGCAACCACCATAATTATGGTAGAACAATTGGGATTAGCAATAATATTTCGAGGCCGGTCTTTACAATCTTCCGGATTTACCTCGGGAACCACCAGGGGTACATCTTTATCCATACGGAAAGCGCTGGAATTATCAATCATTACAGCACCATACCGGGTAATTACCGGTGCAAAATCTTTTGAAATACCGCCTCCGGCAGATGTAAGTGCAATGTCAATGTCTTTGAAATCGTCATTATCTTTCAGCTCCTTCACCGTAAGTGTTTTGCCCTTAAAGGTGTAAGTATTTCCCGCACTGCGTTTAGAACCGAATAAAACAAGTTCATCCAATGGAAAATTCTGCTCTTCCAACACTTTTAAAAACTCCTGACCTACTGCCCCGCTGGCACCAACAACTGCTACTTTCATAATTAAATTTTAGGTTTTGCAATCCTTTTAAAATGAGTATTTTTTTTTATCTTTATGTTAATAAATTAAAACCGGGTAATAATTTAGTGCAAAAATAAGACATCTGCTATTAAACATGTTATTTTGAGAAGAAAAATTATCATTTTTTCGCTTTTCATCACCATGTCTTATGCGTTGACAGCCATAAACATGTTGCAGGCACAAATCATTTTTGATTTCGAGTCTGGCACACTTGAGCTCTGGGAACAGGTACCTGTCAACCGCTGGGAAATTTCAGGCACGGAAACCATTGCAGGCACAGGCACGTTACATCATGCTTTTGATAATACCGAAGGAGGAAGAGATGCCATTTCCACTTCATTATATCCCTTACAACCTGATTCCGGAGCCACAACGTGGAGATTCCAGGTAAAACATGGGTACAATCCATCCGGATCAAACAATTGGGGGGTGTTTCTTTTCGCCGATGCGTCAGCGGAAATGATGGCTCCTGTTAACGCAATTAATGGCTATGTTGTTGGGGTAAACTATTCGGGTACTGATGATATCATAAAATTATGGGAAGTCACAAATGGCATAGCTGAGGAAATCATCAATAGTGGAATAAACTGGCAAACTTCTGTGGGTACCAGTACACCCGCAGGTATTGAGGTAGTGCGTTCAGAAGCCGGCGAATGGCAGCTAAGCATTGATACCAGTGGCGGATTTGACAATCTGATTACCTCTGGTACCGCAATTACAAACCAGTATAATTCAGCCATCCATTTTGGTGTCAGTTTTGAATATTCCTCTACACAAGACCAGCAACTCTGGATAGATGATATTTCGATTGATGGTGCCTTTGTACCGGATGAAACACCCCCGCAAATTGAAAAAATTGAGGTAATAGACTCCACGCAACTTACTGTTTACTTTTCCGAAGCCATCGATACTTCCATGGTCACTCAAAATGATAATTATCTGCTGAATGGCAGAAGCATACCGGCAAATGTAACTGTTGAAGAAAATAATATGGCATCCTTATCCTTCACGACTTCTTTTCCGGAGGGAGACAGCAGTATTCTATCAATTGCAGGCATAACCGACATTCATGGAAATATGGCAACTAACCTTTCGGTGAAATTTCTCTATTTTACTGTTAAACCCGGAAATGTTGTAATTAACGAAATCATGGCAGATCCTTCGCCGCCGGTTGATTTACCCGAATCTGAATTTGTAGAATTGTATAATGCCACTGGGTACGCCATCAATCTGGAGGACTGGAAAATTGCTGCCGGAGGCACGGAAAAAAGCCTGCCCAAGTACTTGCTAAAACCTAACGAATATGTGATACTCACCCAAATAGATGCCATACAGGAATTTGAAATAGATGCCCTTGGCATTTTCACCACTTCTGCCTCACTGACAAATAGCGGAAGCACTATCCGGCTGATGAATGATAAAGATAAAATAATAGATGAAGTTTCTTATCGTAATACATGGTACAATGATGATACAAAAAGCTCAGGCGGATGGAGTCTGGAACGCATTGATCCAACGAATACCTGTTTGGCAGAAGAAAATTGGAGTGCTTCCCAAAACACCAGTGGAGGCACACCCGGAGCCGTAAATTCCATACGATCGGATTTGACAGATACTATTGCACCCTACCTGGTGAATTGGAATTTTGAAGATGACAGGAATCTAATCCTAAACTTTTCCGAAGCAATCAAAGACAATTTTAATCCTGCCTTTTTCAAAACTAAAGAAGGCTTCAATCTGCTAAAAGTTGAAAGGTTTTTAAAAGAAGACATCATACGGCTTACTTTTTCGAATCCGGTTCCCCAGGATAGCATTTTTAATTTAGAGGTGACCAGTTTGCAGGACCGGTGTGGCAATTCCATACAAGATACCACACTTCACCTTGTTTATCATCTTCCCACAAAGGGAGATATTATCATCAATGAGATTATGGCCGACCCGGATCCCTTACAGGGCCTTCCCGAAGTTGAGTATGTTGAATTGTACAACAGATCAGCATACCCATTATCACTAAATAACTGGCATTTTGAAGCCGGCAGCACGATGAAATCTTTCCCTGAATGCATCATGCCCGCCGGATCATACTTAATCATCACGCATGAGGAATTTACAGATCTGTTTGCTGAATATGGTAATGCTATCGGCATGTTTACCTCAACCTCAACGCTTACAAACAGCGGTTCGCAGATATCTGTTCTATCCTCTGACAGCACCTTAATCAATCAGGTAAATTATAGTGACAGCTGGTATAAGGACCCCGAAAAAGCATCAGGTGGCTGGAGCCTTGAGCGTATTGATCCCGATAACCTTTGCAGCGGCGGCATGAATTGGAAAGCTTCTGAGAACATTGCGGGAGGTACGCCTGGTAGTCAAAACTCGGTTTTTCGTTCTAACCCCGATACCCTAGCACCTGCCATCACATCTGCTTTGGCAACTTCATATCATCAAATGGTGATTCGGTTTTCAGAATCCCTCGCAGACTCTGTTCTTTTACAAAAAAGCCACTATAAAGTTAGTAGTGGAGAAACTTTTGATATTGAAATATATCCGGATGAGGATTTTTCGGTTTCCCTAAATTTTACAGACAGCCTGAAGGGCGAAATTACCTTAACTGTATCAGGAATAGCCGACAGATGTGGCAACGAAATGGCAGACACCAGCGTTCAGCTTTATTTATTCCCCGGTGAGCCTTACCATGTAATTATTTCAGAGATAATGGCTAATCCTACCCCTTCGGTGCAACTACCGGAGGTAGAATACCTGGAATTGTACAACAGAACCACACATCCGCTGCAGCTAAACGATTGGATAATAACCACAGGAACCTCGGAAAGGCTTTTACCGCCTTCCGTGTTGCAACCCGGAGAATACAAAATTCTTTGTGATATTTCCAATGCATGGTACTTTGCCCAAGAGAAAGTAATTGGAATAGAGGGCTTTAACACCCTTTCCAATTCCGGCACCACCCTGGTTCTCTCTGATAAATCAGGCAGAACCATTCATGCTGTGCATTATAAAAATACATGGTTCGATGATGAATTCAAGATGAATGGGGGTTGGTCACTGGAGATGATTGATACAGACAATCCCTGTGGAGGAGACGAAAACTGGACTGCCTCTGAAGATGAGAACGGCGGCACACCTGGTGAAAGCAACTCGGTTCAGGCATCGAATCCAGATCAGCGTATACCTGAACTTGTAAGGGTAGGTTTTAAAGATGATAGTACGTTGATTGCTTTCTTCTCAGAGCCAATGGATAGTGCAACTCTCGTAAACAATGCTTCTTACACACTGAGCCCTTCGCTGAATGAAACCCCAAGTATTATTCCTGTTGCTCCATTTTTTGACCACATTTTGCTACAGTATCAGCAGTCATTTGAGCAAGGTGTCATATACACGGTTAGCATTTCAGGGAATATTGCAGATTGTGCAGGCAATCCTACGCTTCAAACAAAAGAGATTTCATTTTCAGTTCCCGAAGCTGCAGATACTTTTGACATTGTGATTAATGAAATATTGTTTAATCCCTCACCGGAAGGCAGTGATTATGTGGAGTTATACAACCGCTCCGAAAAAACAATTGATTTACAAGTGTTGTTGATTGCCTCTTTCGATGAAAATACTTACAGCTACAGCCCATCCTATTACATTAAGGATCAGAGTTTTTTATTTGCCCCCGGAGTTTATGTTGTCCTTACCCAAAACGCAAACTGGATAAAGCAGCACTACAATGTTCCGGAAGCGCTGCAATATAATATAATCGACCTGGAAAATCTGCCTTCATTCCCGGATAAAGAAGGAAGAGTTGCACTTTTAACAAACTCAGGGAAAGTAATTGATGATTTTGCATATTCTGAGGACATGCATTTTCCTTTGCTGGATATAACAGAAGGCATCTCACTTGAGAGAATTCATCCTGACCGCAGCACAAACAGTTCCGACAACTGGCATTCCGCTGCCCAAACAGCCGGTTATGGTACTCCGGGCAGGCAAAACTCTCAGTTCAGTGAAAATTTACTGCCAAAGGAGGAAACTTTTGTGTTAACTCCAGAAATTTTCACTCCCGATAATGACGGTATTGATGATATCGCAAAACTAACGTATAACCTGTCAAAATCAGGATATGTGGCCAATATCGCCGTCTATGATGCGGCAGGACGGATGATCAGCAATATTGCGCGAAATTACTTATTGGGTGCAAGCGGCACCCTCACCTGGGATGGAACACGAACCGAAGGCACCCGTTGCCCGCCGGGAATTTACCTTTTCTACATTGAAATATTTCATCCGGATGGAGAGGTTCAGCAATACAAGAAATCAGTGGTGTTGAGTTATCGGAGGTAGAAATATTTTTTTCTTTCAATATACAGATGAAAATATCAAATAAAAATCCCATTTGAAATATTTTTTATTTTTATGCAAATAGAATAATCCTTCTACAAAATATTTATTACTTTTGTGAAATCGTAAACATCAGGCTTACATAAACTTATCAAGTCTTATGTGGAAAAACAAAAGCCCTGGATATTGGGCGTAATACTCTTAAATGATGAGTATTAAATACAACGGATTAGAGATAAATATTTCTCTAATTGAGGTAGCAGTTTTTATTTTATTGCTATTTTAAAAATTAAGGGATGAAAATTCATCCCTTTTTTTTATTTTAATGAAGAATTTAAGAAAGTTGGTAAATGGCTCAAAAACATAGTGCCAGAAGAAACACGATAAAAAAAGTCAGAGCAGAACATTCTTAACTATTCGGCTTCCATTCTTGTATTAGAATATTATGGAATTAACACAGGAAGTGAATAAGCGTGCTGATAATGGTTTGCCATAGTTTCACAGAAGAACTACCCCAGGTTTACAGCATGGAAAACTGCTCTATATTCCGGGGTTGGCTCCGGTTTATATTTTTCAACCTTTTAGCCTTATCAATATTTTGGAATGAATGCTCAGGAAAAAGTTCAACATCTTATATCTTCACTAATTCACCGCCCCCTTTATCTTCAGCCTAATGGCAAACGGAATGGCAAGTATCGCCATATAGGCTGTAAGTTTAAAGGTAAGCACCATGCCTATTTCATCAGATAAATAACCTACCAGCATCATCATTACGGAGCTGATGAAAAAATTGATAGTCATAAAAATACCATTTACAAATGGCATATGGATTGTTTTAAGTTCATGAATTATGGCCAGAAAAATGGGTGTGGGGGCAAACAGGAAGAAACCGGTAACCAGCAAAACGGGTATTACCGCTATGCCCGTAACATTTACAAACAACAGCATTAATGCAGGTAAAATAAATGCAACAATTAGCAGGGTATTGATCCGGCCGCGGCGGTCGCTGAAGGAACCTGCCATTAGTGCTCCCATAGCCCCGGCCAACTGCAGGGCAGAGAGTGAAATACCGGAAAACCATAACCCGCTGCCCCTGAGGTTAAGATATGTGGGTAAATACAACGTAAGGGCTGCCTTCATGCCTCCCCAGAATATTGACATGCTGGCAATGCCCAAAAACACGGGCAAAAATTTCAGGAAGGTGTCCATATACCCAACCCCGGTTTTATCATCTGGCTGCACGCTGCGCACATCAACATTTTTTAACTTCCAGAACAAAATCAGCGAGGTAAGCACCCCAAATGGTATGAGCCGGTATGTACCTTCCAATCCCCAAAGTGATACAGCTCCCAGTATAACTACAGGGCCTACGGTGCGGGCAAATTCGCCTCCAAGCATATAAAAACTCATCCCTTTTCCCAGCTGGTTTCCTGAAACTTGTTTTATCATTACCGGCGTAGGTACATGAAAAAAAGTAGAGCTTAACCCGGCAACAAACAGAAATACGGCCAGGAAAATATAATTCGGCGCTACACCTATCAGGCTCATAAAAACGGCCGTGGTAGCCGGTGTTAATATCACCAGGTAGCGGATTCGCAGGTTTTCGGCAATAATCCCCACAAAAGGATTAAACAACGCAGGAATGCGTTGTATTACCGACAGAAAACCAGCAAGTGTATAATTCATCCCCAGTTTGGTTATCAAAAGGGGCAATATGGGTGCCAAAAACGAGGTGTAAATATCATGAATATGGTGCCCGACGCTGATTATAAGCACGGCTGGTAACCTGAAACGCTTTTCGTGGCTGGCGTTTGGTTTATTCATGAAATCTACATTTTTGCCAGCATGCCGGCAATAATCTTCGTCATAAGTGGTTCAGAGGCACTGGCTGCACGTTGCACATCGTCGTGGGTAACTTCAACAATTTTTCCGGGCACACCCAGATCTGTGATAATGGACACGGCAAAACACGGAATACCCATCTGGTGGGCAGCAATGACTTCCGGAACGGTAGACATCCCCACTGCGTCGCCACCAATAATACGGAAAAATTTATATTCTGCGGGTGTTTCCAAGGTTGGCCCGGTAACGCCAAGATAGCATCCGGTACGCACAGGGATATTCTCTGCACGGGCAATCTCCAGCGCCATATCTGTAAGCTTTTTGTTATATGGCTGGCTCATGTCAGGAAAACGCTCTCCATATTCCGGATAATGTTCTCCTATCAAAGGATTTGGCATAAGGTTGATATGGTCTGTAATAATCATGATATCTCCTATCTCAAAATCAGGATTCATACCGCCACTGGCATTGCTGATCAGCAAATTTTTGATGCCCAGATACTTCATTACGCGAATAGGGAAAATTACCTGCTCCATGGTATATCCTTCGTAAAAATGAAAACGTCCTTTCATGGCCACCACTTTTTTGGGCCCCAGCGTACCAAAAATCAATTGACCGTCATGCCCTTCTACGGTTGATAAAGGGAAATTAGGAATCTCTTTGTAATCGAGCACATGTGCCACGGAGATTTTATCTACCAGTCCACCAAGACCAGTGCCTAATACAATGCCTGTTTCCGGCATAAAAGCCGTTTTTTCATTAATGTAATTTGCTGTATGCTTTATTGTTTCTAACATAATTTGTGATTATTTTTTTAAAATTTTCTCCTTTGTCCTCCATAAAAACCACTCTGACCGGTATATAAAACAATATCTCCCTAAGTTGTTCACTAAATTCCTCAAATTCGCGCAAGCGCATGGCATCTTTTTCTGTGGTTATAATAAGTTTTTCCTTACCGGGAAGTTTCTCGTATTCGGCAATGATTTTCTGTAAATCCTTCAGCTTGTAGTTATGATGATCAGGATATGCCAGTTCGGTAATTTTGGTGGTGATGCTTCTTATCTGTTTTTTAAACAACCGGGGATTTGCTATTCCGGTGAGCATGAGCACATGCGGCTTTTTGCTTCTCAACATTTCCTTACCCGGTGCTTTTGCTGCGCCCGGGAATACCGGACGGGGCTCATCATACGCCAATGTGGTAAAAAATAACGACTGGTATGGATACAAGTTCAGATCTTTATAAACCAGGCGCTTTTCAATGGGTTTGATACGTGCAGGGCATTTGGTAATGATAATAATATTTGCCCTGCGTCTTTCCCGGGCACTTTCCCGCAACCTCCCGTAAGGCAACAGATGATCCTGGGTTATCATACGTTCGTAATCAATCAGCAGAATGTTTATTCCTGCATGTACATACCTGTGCTGGTATGCATCATCTAATATTACTGCATTCAGTTTTTCGTCATTTCGCAACAGCCGGTTGATGCCATGGACACGTGATTCATCAACCACAACGGAAATATCAGGATATTTACGGTAAATCTGCAAGGGTTCATCACCAATTTCCTTCACCCCTGATGAGGCAGATGCTTTTACAAAACCACGGGTTTTGCGTTTGTAACCTCTGCTGAGCACTGCCAGGTGAAAATTTTTCTGCAACAATTCCACCAGGTATTCCACATGCGGGGTTTTTCCTGTGCCACCAACAGTAATGTTACCCACACTGATTACCGGTATCTTAAATTCATGCGAAGTAAGAATGCCCATATTAAACATCCAGTTTCTGGTGGCAACCACAGCGCCATAAATCAGGGAAAGGGGGAACAATATAAGGTAATCAATTAATGATCGTTTCTTCTTCACAAATCTTCGTTTTTATGAGGCGGCAAATTTAAGAAAATTAATGGGCTGACACAAAAAAGGGGGACAAGACGTCCCCCCAAAAAATATGATATTGCTTATCTTTTATTTTATATCAATAAGATAAGGCATCCGTGCCTGAATTCCATCCATATGCATTAAACTTTTCACCTGTTTGTAGTTGGGATAAAAAGCTTTTAATTCTTTTTCAAGTGCAGCTTCCGCCATTCCTTCATTTAAACCTTCGAGCAATTCTTCAATAGGGTCTTTTAATTCCGGAAGGCCTATCACACGGTAATGTTCCACGCCGGTTATATCTACAGCCATCTGTATGGCATCTTCCAAACCGCCAAGCCCATCAATCAGCCCTATTTCCAGAGCTTCAAGTCCGGTATAAACTCGTCCTTGTGCAATTTCATCCACCTGTTCCTTAGTCATTCCACGACCATTGGCTACTACTGTTATGAATGTTTCGTAAAAATCTTCAATGGCATATTCAAAAGTTTGTTTCTCTTCCTGGTCGAGTGGGCGGAAAAACGAGCCCAAATCAGCATGTTCATTTGTTTTAACGATGTCTGAAGTAATTCCCAGTTTATCGTTCATCAGTTCTTTGCCGGTCATAAACAATCCAAACACACCTATGCTTCCGGTAATGGTGGTAGGGCTGGCCAGGATGGTATCTGCAGAAGCAGCAATATAATATCCGCCGGAAGCTGCCACGTCGCCAAATGAAGCAATTACAGGTTTGGCTTTGGCTGCCAGTTGAACTTCTCTTTCAATAATACCACTGGCTAGGCCGCTTCCGCCACCGGAATTAACCCGAAGCACAATGGCTTTGATGCTTGAATCCTGACGTGCTTCACGAATGGCCCTGGAAATGCGCACACTGCCTATGGTACCTTCTTCAGTATCGCCCATTACCACATCGCCAAGGGCATAAACCACGGCAATTTTATCACGTGCTAATCCTTTAAACTGTCGTTTTTCCGGCGCATTTTCATATTTTGACAAGGACACAAGGTGAAAATCCTCAATAGACTCTACTTCCGTTAATTCCTGTAACTTTTCAAGAATTTCATCGCGGTAAGTCAATCCATCTACCATGTTATGTTCAAGCGCCATATCAGAATCTTTAATGATGGTAAGTTCATCCGCATAAGTATTGAGCATTGCGGAAGGAATGGAACGCCCTTCCGATATCCCTTCTATCATATGGTTCCACAGGGATGAAATATAGCTGCGAATCTGCTGCCGGTTTTCATCACTCAAATCTTCACGCGTAAGCGGTTCAATGGCCGCTTTAAACTTACCATGCCTGATAATTTGTGGATTAAGGCCAATTTTATCGAGCATATTTTTAATAAAAACCACTTCCGCACTTAATCCCACAAAAGGCAGTGTTCCTTCCGGTGTAAGATAAACCTCATCGGCCACACTGGCCAGGTAGTAACTGGTTTGAGAATAAATATCGGCGGTGGCAATAATAAATTTTCCGGAATCTTTGAAAGACTTCAATGAATTGCGAATTTCCTCTATGGTAGCCAGTCCGGAAGGGATAATGCTCACATCCAGAAATATTCCTTCAATATTATCATCGGCTGATGCCTTCTCTATGTTCTTCAGCAGCTTATTTAATCCTGTGCTGCCTACATTCTGAAATGGGCCCAGATCAATATCCTCAAATGGGTTCTCCTGTGCCCTGTCAATTATAGGGACATCCATTTTTAAATGCAATATAGAGTTCTCTTTTGGATTAAATACTGTTTCCTGAGACGACACAAGTGAACCAACTACACCCATCATAATCAGGAAGATAAGAAAAAAGGCAATCATTACCCCAAGGATACTTGCCAATAAATTTCGAAAAAAACTTTTCATAATTATTTTATTAAATTTAACCTACGTACTTTTCCGGCATTAAATTATAGATAATTCATTACGTAACAAAATTAATGCGCAAACAATTGCTATAGTACAATTACCCATAATAAAATGTTCAATGCATCATATTTTTATTCTTTTAGGAACAAATGAAGGCAACCGGGAGGAAAATTTGCGACGTGCAATGGATGTAATTAGTAAAAACGGCATTCATATCAAAAGCTCCTCCGCTGTTTATGTAAGCGAGCCCTGGGGATTCAATGCCCAAACCAAATTTTTAAACAAGGTAATCCTGGGAGAGAGCCCCCTGAAACCTGAACAAATCCTTGACTTGTTTCTGCACACAGAGGAGCAGATGGGCAGAAAACGTAAACAGGGAGAAGGGTATTCCTCGCGCCTGATTGATATTGATCTTCTTTTTTATGACGACGTGGTAATGGAAACCAACAGGCTTATTCTTCCACATCCGCGCCTGCACGAACGACGCTTTACGCTTTTACCGCTGGCAGAAATCGACAAAGATTTTATTCACCCGGTTTTAAAAAAGCCGGTGTGGAAATTGCTTGAGGAATGTGCAGATACAGGAGCAGTTCATGCTTTGAAGAAACACGGGTAGCTATTTTTCGCCATAAGCGAGGTCGCCGGCATCGCCCAGGCCGGGAACAATGTACGATTTTACGGTAAGTTCATCATCCACCTCGCCGGCCCATACCGTAACATCGCTCATAGACATGTGCTTACGCAAATACCGAAGTCCCTCCTTGCTTGCCACTACCGTTACAATGTGTGTGTGTTCTGGAATTCCCTTTTTAAGCAACCCTTCATAAGCTATTAACATTGAGGAACCTGTTGCCAGCATAGGATCACAAAGGATGAGTGTTTTCCCTTGCATTTCAGGCGCAGACAAATGCTCAAATTTGATGTCGAAAGCACCGCTTTTGCTGTATTTTCGGTAGGCTGAAATAAAGGCATTCTCTGCGTTATCAAAATAATTGAGAAGCCCCTGGTGCAAAGGCAAGCCAGCACGTAAAATAGTTCCAAGTACTACGCGCTGATCCGGTACCGAAGTAGTGGCATTCCCAAGAGGTGTGGTAATATTAATTTCCTGCGACTGAAAGCCTTTACTAATCTCGTAAGCAAAAATCTCCCCTATGCGCTCTAAATTCCTGCGAAACCGCATACGGTCATTTTGAACATCAACATTACGCAACTCAGCAATGAACTGATTTAAGAGTGAGCTTTTTTCTCCAAGAATTTTTATCATAGTTTCGACAAGAGTTTAAGGTGCCAGGGCAAGGTATTTTTTGTTAATTCAATGTTCCTATGGGTTTTAAACTTCATCCCCTCAATAATTTCCTTTTTGTCGTTTACCACTTCATTCAGGAGTTCCAGAATTATTCCCTTTCCGGAGTGTTCACGAATAAAGCTGTCGAGCAGAAAAGAAAAGGCGTAATTCTCTTCTCCTGCAGGGGTTCCGGCAAAGAACACACATGTTGCCTTCTCATGTGAATAGGTAAACAAACCAGCCGCACAAAGGTTATTATGGCCATCGTAAACGGCTCTTATTTCCCCCATATTGTAGCGCAGGATAATGGCTACCAGTTGCCTGAGTGTATTCACCATTGGAGGACTGAGCAGAGGCGTGTTGGTTTTGTGTTGCTGGTAGAGCATAATTAAATCGTTGGGGCGCACACCCGACAAAAAGCTCAGATTAGCTGCACGGCTCCGTTTTAATTGCCTGGTAACTTCAGGATTATATCCGGCCTTTAATTTTTCGTATGATGAAATAAGATCCATATCAAATCCGGCGGTATTTGTACAGGTAATTGATTCCGTTTGTGCAAGCTTGTTGTACTTGTTTAGCTTAAGTTTAATGGTATAGTATTTTGGAGGAATTCTTTTAACAAAACTCGTTACCACTCCCGGGGAAAGAATTTCTGAGGAATAAATACCCAAGGGCCCACTAAAAACTGGGTGAATAAGAGCAGGGCGGTTCATGAAAGTACCCTCCGGTAACGGCATTACCATCCGGTAATCATCACTAACCAGTGCATTCCATCCGGGACTGATAACATCTAGATACCAGCCATACGCGAAAATATTCCCATTGAATGCCTGTCGGATGCTCTGGTTCCATTTCTCCGTTTCAATTTCCCTGCCTGCGATATATTTTATCCGATGTCTGTCCAAATCCTTTTATATTTAAAGATGAGTTAAAGCATACCTTCATCCGCAAAGCTGTAATAGCCGGTTTCGGTAATAATTAGATGATCAATCACTTTTACGTCAACAAGCTCTGCTGCCTGCGAAATTTTTAGCGTAAGCGAGGTATCCTGTGCACTCGGCTTTAAGTTTCCTGATGGATGATTATGAAACAGAATGATGGATGAGGCACGTGTTAAAATGGCTTCCCTTAAAATAAGCCGCACATCAATTACGGTTCCTGACACGCCCCCCTTGCTGGCGTGGTGCTTTTCCAGTACTTTGTTAGACCTTGACAGAAAAACCGCCCAAAATTCCTCGTGGGGCAAGTCTTCCATCACAGGACGCATCAGGGTATAGGCATCGGTGCTGGAAGTGATTTGGGGTTTTGCCTGCATATCGGCATTTTTTCTGCGTCGGCCCAGTTCAAGGGCGGCTACAATGCTAATGGCTTTTGCTGGTCCGATACCTTTTACCCGGGTTAATTCTTTTATGCCCATTTTACCCAGGGCATTCAGATTGTTATCAACAGAGGAAAGAATCTTACGTGAAAGCTCAACTGCAGATTCATTCTGGGTTCCTGAGCCAATAAGTATGGCTATAAGTTCAGCATTTGTAAGGGCTGAAATGCCTTTTGTAATTAATTTTTCACGCGGACGATCTTCTTCCGCCCACGATTTGATATTCACTCCGGATTTATATTCCATCTGGCAGAATGTTTGGGAACTGCCACTAAATTAAGAAAATAAAAATTAAGATGACGAAAGAACATTGTAACAAAAAAAGCATTTCTGGCAAATCCGGCAGGAGGAATCAAAAAAACCCCCGTATTGCGGAGGTTTTATATATTTTTATGAGAAAAAAAGCTTTTACGAAAGCTGGTTTACCCTTTTGGTAATTTTTGATTTAAGATTGGCCGCTTTTCTGCTGTGGATGATGTTCTTTTTGGCTAGCTTATCCAGCATGGCTGTTACTTTGGGCAACATTTCCGTAGCTTTCTCCTTGTCGTTGGTGCTTCTGATCTCTTTCAGTGCATTACGGGTAGTGCGGCCGTGATACTTGTTATGCACGCGTCTTTTCTCTGATTGACGGATACGTTTGATAGACGATTTATGGTTTGCCATGATGTTATTATTTCAAATAATTATAATATGCTGATTAAAAGGACGACAAAAGTAAATAATTTTTTTTAATGATAAAATTATTTTTATGAAAAAAGTAAGGTTAAAAGACATTTTACTTTTCACATGGGCAAATATGAGCAAATTTATTCAATTAAAAAATTTGAAGGTCTTCATTCGTGGTTTTATTCAATAGCGTGTGTGTTTTTCACGTGCTGCATTATATTCCAACATTTAATGAATAAATCAGAATAGGTTAATAGTATTAGTTGCACAAGTCGAAAATACTTGCGCCATACAGGGGATTACTTTTGGTACAGGTCAAAAAGAGCGGTCCCATGCAGGGGGTGACTATTGACACAAATGCCAAAGATCTGCGCCATAGAGGCCGGATACATTAGAATAACCACGAATGCACGAATACAGAAACATTAAATTCTTTAGCTATTTGCATAGCCATTAAGGTGTTAAACATCTGTAAAGTTTTAAGTGTAAATAATACACCTAATATTTTTTATGTATATTTGAAGTTTATAAGTTTATACATAACCGCCCATATAGCCTTAAGAATAACATTATGAAACGAACCTGTTTGTCACTCCTGCTTGCACTTATAACCTTTGTCATTTATGCACAACCCCTCGAATTTTCAACAACGGACTACCAGGATCCTGCGGTATTCGAAAAAGGTCAAAATCCGCCTCGTGCTTTTCATGTTCCATTCAATAGCAAAGAGAAAGCATTAGGTGCTGATCCCGCCGACAGTGATAACTATATGTCGCTGAATGGAAGTTGGAAATTTAAATGGGTTGAACGCCCGGGACTTGTTCCTGAGAACTTTCCAAAGCCTGATTATGATACCAAAGACTGGGATTCAATTAAGGTTCCCTCCAATTGGCAAATGGAAGGATTTGGCCATCCTAAATTCAGAAACGTAGCAATGTCTTTTGAGAGCAATATCCCTTATCCTCCGGATTACTATAATCCCACGGGCTGTTACAAGCGTAAATTCAGCATTCCTGCAACCTGGACAGACAAGGAGATAGTATTGCGTTTTGAGGGGATAAAGTCAGCTTCATACGTGTGGGTAAATGGCAATAAAGTTGGTTACAACCAGGGTGGTTTTGAACCTGCTGAATACAATATAACCAAATTTATTAAAGCAGGGATCAACGACATTGCAGTTCAGGTAATACGTTTTTCCGATGGCTCATATCTTGAAAACCAGGATATGTGGCGGTTATCAGGCATTTATCGCGATGTAAAACTAGTGGCATTACCAAAAACCTATATACAGGATTATTACTATGTAACAGACCTTGATGAAGCCTATAAAAATGCGACACTAAAAGTTGAAGTTACAGTTGAAAAATCAGGTGATATCAAGTCGACAACTAATATACTTGAAATTGATGTACTTGGAAACAACAACAAAACCATTCTTAAAGAAAAATTGGTTCAAGAAGTAAGTATTGGGAAAAATGCAAAGTCACAAAAGATAGTACTGGCAACCCAAATAGAAAACCCGTTAAAATGGTCTGCCGAGTATCCTAATCTTTACACCATCTTATTTACTTTAAAAGATAACAACGGCACCATACTGGAAGCTTTTACTAAAAAAATAGGTTTCAGAGAAATTGAAGTATTCGACGAGGTAGTTACAATTAATGGTGTACCGATTAAGCTGAATGGTGTAAACAGCCATATGCACCACCCCAGGCATGGACAAACCGTGCCACTGGAGACCTTAAAGAAAGATTTACTTATAATGAAACAGTTTAACATTAACTGTGTGCGCACCAGCCACTACCCTCCTACCCCCGAATATTTGGAAATGGCCGATGAGCTGGGAATGTATATCATAGATGAAGTTGGGGACGAAGCACATGCAAATATACACCTGTCAAGCGATTCTTCGTTTACAGAAATGTACCGCGACCGTAGCCGGAAACTCGTGTACCGCGACCGAAACCATGCCTCTATAATTATGTGGAGCGCTGGGAATGAATCCGGAAGCGGGTTTAATGTAGAAGAAGTTATTAAAACCGGACAGGCCATTGACCCTAGTAGGCCCGTATGGATGTATGGCGGAAATACCTTTTACATTCCCTTTGAGCATGTTACAGGCCCAAGATACTGGATACCGTACCACGTAAAAAACCTGGCAGAAAGAAAAACCCTTGGCGAAAACGACTTACGTCCATCATTTATGGACGAATACCTTGCCGCTACAGGCAACGGGCTTGGTGGCCTTGACGAATACTGGGATTTAATCTGGAAATATCCACGCCTAATGGGCGGTGCCATTTGGGACTGGGTAAGCCCGGCTATTTACACCCCATTATGGACGATCCAGGACGCTTCCCCTGAAAACAATACCGGGCTAATAATGGGAAGGCCTGTATTTACCGAAGGAAAAAATGGAAGGGCACTTTCTTTTACAGGGCATGATGACTGGGTTGAATTCTATCGCAGTAAAAGTCTGGATATTACAGGTAACCAGCTAACAATAAGCTTTTGGGTGAAACCTTCCAAAATTCCCCAGCCCAACACCTTCATAACCAAAGGAAAACATGGGTATGGAATAATAATGGATACCACAAACAGCCTTGAATTTTACGTTCAGTCCAATACTATATACCATACCATGCCTTATTTAACCAAAACATCAACACGTGTTTCCGCCAAAACAACAGTTCCTGATGACTGGTACGGTAACTGGCACCATGTAGCCGGAATTTACAATGGAAAAGAACTGAAATTGTACATTGATGGAAAAGAAAAAGCAACCATTGCACATACGGGCAATATTGCCCATACACCTTTTCCGCTCTGTATAGGCCGTGAGGCTGAAACCCAGGATCAGGGAGAATATTCAGGCCGCATGTCGAACATGGTAATAGACGATGTAATGGTTCTTGATACAGCCCTTGATATTGAAAACCTGGAATTTAAAAAAACTCATCCTCAGGCTGTGCTAGCCGTGGATTTTGAAAATGACACCGTTCAAGGGGAGTTTCTTGCAATTGGTTTAGGTGGAAGATCTTACGGAATTGTATGGCCCGATCGGGAAATTCAGCCCGAAATACATCAAATAAAAAAATCAGGCCAACCTGTTGAAGCTACAAAAATAAATTTAGAAAAAGGATTATTGAAAATCACCAACCGCCATCATTTTAAAGACCTCAATAAATTTGATCTTCATTGGTCTCTTATGGAAAATGGCGAAGAAAAGCAAACTGGTATCTTAAACATTAACCTGCCTGCCGGGCAAACCAAAGAAGTAACAATTCCTTTTATAAAGCCCAGCTCTAACAAAGAAGCGATCTTAACCATTTCTTTTAGGTTAAAAGAAGCTGTTGCATGGGCTGAACCTGGACACGAGGTCGCTTTTGAGCAATTTGTAGTTAAAGGAAAGGAAGAAATAGCCGTTGCTACAGAAAAGAAAAAAGGAAAGATTAGTTACACGGTTAAAGATGGCGAGATTCACATAACCGGGAACAGTTTTGCTTATACTATTAATGAAAAAACAGGACTGTTTACCAGATTTGAATTCAATGGTGAAAATTACCTTGAGAACGGGCCACTGTTTAACATATGGAGAGCCCCCTTATCAAACGATATTGATCCCTGGGGCGCGTATTTCTACAGTTCCGACTATGTTACCCCGGGCTTAGGCCGCAGCATCGATAATCAGATTCGCACCCTGGGCATGAAAGACTTTGACATACAGATTGACAAAATAGAACCGTATCAGCTCTCTGAGGGTGAAATCGAAATGACTGTGCATAAGTATTGCAATTCAACTAACATACGTGGCGCCTTTGAGTGCCTTGAATTTTATACGTTTAACAGCAATGGGGCTGTAACCGTGCGAGTAGAGATTATTCCGCATGGGCTTATGCCCGAGATTCTCCCAAAATTAGGTTGGCAGTTCCAGGTATCCAAGGCGTTTTCAGATGTTGAGTGGTACGGACATGGGCCATTTGAGACTTATCCAGACCGCCAAACTGGTGCAAAAATAGGCATATATAAATCTAATGCAAACAAAGAATATGTACCTTATGTTATGCCACAGGATTATGGGAACCATACCGCTGTGCGTTGGTTAAAAGTAACAAACAGCAGTGGTAACGGGCTAATGTTCACGGGCACTGAATTATTAAATTTTAGTTACCACAAATACAGCACTGAAAACCTTTCAAGGGCAATGTATCAACATCAGTTAAAAGAAGCAACTTCTAATTATCTGAACATTGACTTTGAAGTTTCAGGTGTAGGTGGAACGGCAATAAGGCAACTACAAAAATACCGGGTAAAACCCAGCCATAAATCCTATACTATAACTATAAAACCTTTTTAAGTACGGGAGGTATCTATACTGGTTTTATTTTTGGAATATTCCGAAGGGTTAACTTTGTATAATTTTTTAAAGCATTTCACAAAATAGGATCGGTTGCTTATCCCTACCATATGCATGATTTGATGCATCTTTGATCTGTCCGGAAGGAGATTACGTAATATAAGCATTAAAAGCTGAATGCTAAATGTTTTTATAATATAATCAGTTGCCCCTTCTACAAAGCCCTTTTTAATTGATTCATGTGCAGTTCTACCAGATAAAATATTTTGGCACCGTACGATAAAACCCGCACCATATGGGGCAGGTATATCAAAAAATAACAACGAATGGACGAATAAGAGAACGGATAATTAATATCTGTTGATAAATTCATTAAGAAACTAAAACACAAAAATTAAAGCCTTTCATTCGTGCATTCGTGGTTCTATTCAAAAGCGCAAGTGTTTTTCACTTGTGCTGTATTTTATTCCAACAGTTATTGAATATTGCATAATATGTTGATTGCTATATTGGCACAAGTCGAAAAGACTTGCGCCAGGAAGGTGATTAAAATTGGCACTGGTCAGAAAGATCTGCGCCATAGAGGGCAGGTCTATCAAAAAATAACCACGCATGCACGAATAAGAAAACTGATAATCATATCTATTCTATAATACAATAAGAGAATAGAAATATAATTGCTGCATGCCCATAAAAAATAAAACAAAGCCCTTCATTCGTGCATTCGTGGTTATATTCAAAAGCGCAAGATGTTTTTCACTTGTGCTGTATTTTATTCCAACAGTTATTGAATATTGCATAATATGTTGATTGCTATATTGGCACAAGTCGAAAAGACTTGCGCCATGCAAGGCAACTGCGCCATGCAGGGGAATGCAAGATGAATTCACAGAAATAATATTACCCCCATAAATTCTCAGGATAGATGCCTTTCTTTACCAGGTCATTGATTTCGCCTACCACTTTTTCGCGGTCTTCGCGATAGGTAACCCCAAACCAGCGGGCTTCGGAAGAAAGAACCTTGCAACTGGCTGTATTTTGTTTTACCAGCTCGTTTACAACGGTAGGAATGTAAAATTCAGATTTGGGTTCTTCGCCTTTTTCTTTCAGGAATGATTTAAACTTTTCCTCCATAAACCGGAACACAGAAGGGGTAAATCCCCAGAAATTCATTGAAACAAGGCTGTCTTCATCAAGCCTCACATCTTCTCCCTGCTCATCTTTGTAAAAAATATCACTGCCTTTACGCTCAATGTGTGTGCGCTCCACAACATCATTCAGGAAATGATTTTCTGATACTTCACAAACGCCCCTGGAAACCGCACCATGCTCAGAAAGGGTGTTCTTTACAGGATACCCCACCATGCAATAAGTATTTTCATGTCCTTCTTCGTCCAGTGCAAGAAACTGAGCGGCGGCATCAAAAGCTTCGTAGCCATAAAAATCGTCAGCATTAATTACAGCGAAGGGCTCTTTAATGGCATCTTTGGCCATCAATACGGCATGGGCTGTTCCCCATGGCTTTTCACGGCCTTCAGGCACACTGAAACCTTCGGGCAGAATATCCAGTTCCTGGTAAACAAATGAAACATCAACCTTATCAAGGAATTTGTTTTCAAAAGCTTCGCGAAAAGCTTCCTCAATATTTTTACGGATAATAAATACCACACGGCCAAATCCGGCTTTAATGGCATCGTACACCGAATAATCAATAATGGTTTCTCCTGAAGGGCCCAGACCATCAATCTGTTTCAATCCTCCGTACCGGCTTCCCATGCCGGCGGCTAACACTAATAGTGTAGGTTTTTGCTTTGTCATATTATATTTGTTTAGTTCCAGGTAAGATCCACGTTGTACCCTCCCTGTGCTCTTATATTAATTACATCACTATGGTTGAAAAATAAATATTGTCCTTTAATGCCGGTAAGTTTGCCAGCAATGGTATTTGTTTTATCAAAATTGTTGCTTTTCACTTTTTCAGGATACACTTCTACCGGATAGGATAATTTCATAATCTCTTGGTCTTGTACAAGGTAATTTTTCCCATCATCATCCAGCAGGTTCAGTATTTTTTCTCTCTCCTGCAACAAATCAGTAAGCATATCAACATTATTGGTGAGCATGCGCCGCCAGTTTGTTTTATCGTTAAAATGCTTCTTAAGAGCAACTTCTATGGTGCCTGCTGTAAACCGGTTGGGTGTGCGGGCAATAATTATGGCACGGTCAGCACCCTGATCAATCCATCGTGTGGGGATTTGTGTAGCGCGGGTAACTCCTACTTTTAGTCCGCTGGACACAGCAAGATAAACGTAGTGTTCCTGCAGGCAGTGATTTTTACTCCATTCCATATCACGGGAAATTCCCTCATGTGCCTGGCAGGTTTCCGGCCGTAAAATACAGCTTTCTGTTTCCGGTGCATCGCGAAAGCATGGGTAACAATAACCCTGTGCAAAACTTTTCCTGGTTACACGGCCACACCTGATGCAGTTAATTACCCCACTCCAGGTGAGCGAAATATTTCTCCCGATAAGTGCATTTAACTCCACCTCCTGATCACCCAGGCGCAGCCAATAATGTGCCACGCCATCGGCAAGGCTGGTTTTCATTTTTCTCAAAGGGCCTGAAACAGTCATGGCATATAAAACATTTATCAAAATGTACCGATAATTTTTTCGCTCCCAAAGGTAATCCGCTTTTATTATCTTTGCAAAATTGGTTTAGGCACAAGTATTTTATAAGTTTGTGCATCACATAAAAATTACTGGTATACTCATGAATGTTTTACTTATAGGTTCCGGGGGACGCGAACATGCGATGGCCTGGAAAATTGCGCAAAGCAGCAAACTTGGCACACTCTACATTGCACCTGGCAATGCCGGCACTTCAGATGTGGGGCAAAATGTTGACCTCAAAGTATCGGATTTTGAAGGACTGGCAAAATTTGCCGTTCAAAATGATGTAGAACTGGTTGTGGTAGGGCCTGAAGTACCTTTGGTAGAAGGCATTCACGATTATTTTTCCAACACCGAAGAGTTCCGGCATATTAAAGTTGTGGGACCTACACGTGCAGCCGCACAACTTGAAGGCAGCAAGGAGTTTGCCAAAGAATTTATGCAAAAATATAACATCCCCACGGCAAAATACCTGAGTGTGGGTGCAGGCGAAGAAGAAAAAGGAGTGTCATTTATCCGGGAACAAAAGGCCCCTTATGTGCTCAAAGCAGATGGACTGGCAGCAGGTAAGGGAGTGGAAATTTATAACACCATTGCAGAAGCCGAAGAAGGGCTTAAAGCCATGTTGGACGGAAAATTTGGCGATGCAGGCAAACGTGTGGTGATAGAGGAGTTTCTCTCTGGGGTGGAATTATCGGTTTTTGTAATTACAGATGGCAGGCAATACAAAATATTGCCCGAAGCCAAGGATTATAAACGTATTGGCGAAAAAGACACCGGCCTTAACACCGGAGGTATGGGCTCTGTTTCACCCGTGCCTTTTGCCAAAGGTGATTTCATGGAAAAGGTGGAACAAAAAATCATTAAACCCACCATTGAAGGCCTGCAAAAAGAAAACATTCCCTACAACGGTTTTATCTTCTTCGGGCTTATTAAGGTAAATGACGAACCTTATGTAATTGAATATAATGTACGCATGGGCGATCCGGAAACAGAAGCCATTATGCCCCGTATTAAAAGTGATTTTCTGGAATTGCTTGTGGCTTCAACCAATGGTAAGCTTGATGAAACCTCCCTGGATATTGACCCGCGTGTGGTGGCTTCCGTTATGCTGGTATCGGGCGGTTACCCGGGTCCATACAAAAAAGGTATGGCCATAGAAGCCCTGGATAAAATAACGGGCAGCATATTATTTCATGCCGGTACCACTGGTGATGTAAGCCGAATTTCAACAGCCGGCGGCCGCGTACTTGCTGTGAGTTCATATGGAGAAACAATGGCCGAAGCACTGCAAAAATCCTATCAAAATGCGGATGTAATAAATTTTGAAGGCAAATATTTCCGCCGCGATTTAGGATTCGACCTTTAATAATTATGTTGCCATGCTATTATCGCTATTCAAAGGAAAAAGTCCGGTAATTCTGCTGCTGATTACACTGGTAGCCTTTATACTCTGGTTTAATAGCTTTACCGGGTTTGCACGTTTGCCGGAATTTGTTTTTGACAAAAGCCCCATGCCTTTTTATGCGTTTTTAAGCAACCTGCTGGCTGACCGGCATTTCTGGCGCATATTTATTGCATTTCTGATTATTCTGGTGCAAGCTTTTATGCTAGTACGCATCAATGTAAAATATTACTTTATTGATGAGCGCACATATTTACCGGCCATTTTATTTGTGATACTGGCCAGTAGTATTTCCGGACTAAACAGGTTAAATCCTGTTTCATTTTCCACTTTGTTGCTGCTTTTTGCCATCGATCGCATACTGGCCTCGTTCCGAAAAGAGGGACTGGCATACAATTATTTTGATGCAGCATTTTTTGTTTCTCTAAGCAGCTTATTTTATGCCAACAGCATATTTTTTATGCTTATCGTGTGGCTGGGACTGGTAATCTTTCGGTCTTTTCGTTTTCGGGAATGGATCTATACATTTATCGGATTGCTGCTACCCTATATTTTTGTTGTTTCCTATTACTACATTACC
>JBEPYD010000013.1:0-26952 GCA_041641575.1 Bacteroidales bacterium | reverse complement strand
CAGTATTTTGCTAAACTATATTAGTCTGGATGAATTGCGCATATTCAAACGGGATAAAATAGGCATTTTTAGTATTACAGTGAATGCGAGGAAATGATTAATGATTTGATGGGCTGATGGATTGATATGACTTTGATTTAATAAGCTAATGCAAATACTAATTTTAGCGTTGAGTTTAGCATTAGCATTGCAAATTATAGAATAAACAGAAATCGAGGAGAAACGAACGTACGTAATTGCCAAACAATTGTTAAAACCCGAACTTCCATTGGTGCAAATTTCAATGAAGCAAAAACTTATTTAAATCCTTATGACTTGCCGGATAGGCTTTTATCTATACAGAAACGCCTGTCCAAAATAATACCTTTAACTAAACTGAATAATCAAAACGCCAGGTAATCTTCACCTCAAATAAATAAGTAATAAAAAAATGAGTAACAATAAGAAACAAACCGGATACAACAAAAAACAAATAGGTTTCTTTGAAAAATACCTGACTTTATGGGTCGCGATTTGTATTGCAGCAGGTATTGGTATCGGTAACTTTGCAGGCGATGGTATGCAGGCATTGAGCAGGATGGAAATTTATAAAGTGAATATTCCGGTAGCCATTTTAATATGGCTAATGATATACCCTATGATGCTGCAGGTGGATTTTTCAAGCATCAAAAATGTGGGTAAGCGGCCAAAAGGATTAATCCTTACCCTGGTGGTGAACTGGCTGATAAAGCCTTTTACCATGGCCTTTTTTGCCTGGATTTTCTTTTCAAAATTATACGATGCTTTTATTTCGCCCGAACAGGCCGGAGAATACATTGCGGGTGCAATTATATTGGGTGCAGCCCCTTGTACGGCCATGGTATTTGTGTGGAGTTACCTTACAGATGGTGATCCCAATTACACCCTTGTGCAGGTTTCTGTTAACGATCTTATTATTCTTGTGGCTTTTATTCCTATCGTTGGCCTGTTGCTTGGTATTACAGATATCACCATCCCTTACGATACGCTTGTTGCAAGTATTGTGGTATTTGTGGTAGTGCCTTTGCTGGCTGGATATGTAACACATAAATTGCTCATAAAGAAAAAAGGGCAGGAGTGGTTTACCCATGTTTTCCTGCCAAAATTTAAACCTGTTTCCATAGTTGCTTTACTTAGCACGCTCGTATTACTCTTCGCTTTTCAGGGCAATACCATAGTTGAAAATCCTTTAATCATTCTATTGGTAGCAATACCACTTGTTATTCAGACTTATTTCATCTTTTTTGTGGCATGGTTTGGAGGAAGAAAACTTAAACTCCCGCATGCAATTTGCTCTCCTGCCGCCATGATTGGCGCCAGTAATTTCTTTGAATTGGCAGTAGCCGTAGCCATTGCCTTGTTTGGTCTTCAATCTCCTGCAGCTATGGTAACCGTTGTAGGTGTTTTGGTTGAGGTGCCCGTAATGTTATCTTTGGTTAAATTCGCAAATAAAAGGAAATACTGATATAATTTTAATTTTCATGTTTATAAGCAAATACAGCATACCAAAAATGGATTGCCCATCAGAGGAAAACATGATACGCTTAAAACTTGATGGGTTACCATCGGTAAAGAAGCTTGACTTTGACATAGAGAATCGCAGCCTGGAAGTGATTCATACGGAGGAAGACGACGAGATATATGCACGTTTGGAAGCCTTAAATTTTGGCGCTGTGCTGGCAGAATCACGAAAAGCTATGGATGCTGACAACATTCTTCCGGAAAATACCCGTACACAATCGAAACTGCTGTGGACGGTGCTTATTATCAACTTTGCATTTTTCGTTATTGAAATGACTTCCGGATTGATATCCAAATCGATGGGTTTGGTTGCCGATTCTCTTGATATGCTAGCCGATGCCATGGTGTATGGACTTGGGTTATGGGCTGTGGGTTCCACAGTTTTAAGGAAGAAGAAAGTAGCCCGGCTCAGTGGGTATTTCCAGATTACCCTTGCCCTGATAGGAATTATTGAAGTGATTCGTCGTTTCTTAGGTTTTGAGCAAGTGCCAGATTATCAGGTAATGATTGGGGTGTCTGTTTTGGCATTAATCGCCAATGCTGTTTGTTTGTATCTGCTGCAGCGCTCCAAAAGTAAAGAAGCACATATGAGAGCCAGTATGATATTTACCTCAAATGATGTAATTATCAATACTGGCGTTATTTTGGCTGGTGTACTGGTATTACTCACCCAATCAAAATACCCCGATCTGGTTGTAGGTTCCATTGTATTTCTAGTTGTGGTGAGAGGAGCCATTAGAATCTTGCAATTGGGTAAATGAGGTGTATTGTTTTATGAAAATAGCAAGCAGGTTCAATTATCCAGTGGCCTTCCATCACCGGAAATCATCTGCACCTGTTGCCTTGGGTAAACCGGTATAATTTTTTTCTTGTTTTCATCCTTTTCCAGAATGGCACTGAGGTGTAAATAAAGCTTTGTTTTCCATTGTCTTCTTTCCCGGGCACCCACAAGATAACGTATAATTATTTCCGTCCATGAATCATTGGGTGAAGTATATAAGAGAGGCTTATCAGATAAATCTGATGGTAATCCGGCCTTTTTCAGGATTTCTCTATACCGGTGAGAGGGTTCTTTCATATATTCACCAATTTTATCAGTTGCGGCTTTTTCCAGCACATGGTTGGTGAACTTTATATCTGATTCGTTTGCCACGCAGATTACAAGTTCGTCCCATACATAGGGAAAATCCCGGGTGAGGTTAATAATTGTACCTGTAAGAATTTCGTTATTGGGAAAAGTTACCAGCCGTCCCGTTGGCTGCTCTGCATTTACAAATCCGGGTTGATAGGGAGAACCAATTTCCCAGATGGTTGTGGTTAAAAAATCCATTTTATATACATCGCCAAATACATCACCCACTTTTATACGGTCGCCGGGTCTGAAATAATGTTTAAAGGCATTTAATAACCATCCGGTAAAACTTTCAATGGGCGTTTGCAGGGCCCACGATAGCGCCAACCCGAATAAACCCAGCGAACCCACCAATGCACGCAGGTCGCCGGCTATAATACTTACGGCTATCCCAATCACCAGCAACCACAGCCCTATCATTACAATGGTAATGATACCCTTTGAGCTTTGCAATCTATCCAGGCTTTTGCGCAGAATATACCGGATAAGGCGGATGAGGAGCCAGGCAAGAAAAAGAAAACCAATAGCTATGAGTATTTTGGGTCCATTATACATAAAGTTATCCCAAAATCGCTGCAGTGCGCCTATGGCCTCTTCAGTTGCTTTCTCCTCCTGTAACAGGGAATCAACAGCCCCGGTTTGATATTCCTCCACTGAGATATCTTCAGTCTGCTGCGCCTGCAAAGCAAGATCTTCATCGGATAAAGAAAAAAAGATAAGCAGAAAACCTGTAATGGATACTGCCAGAATAGATGCCTGACGGAAATTCTTTAGTCTGCCCCGTGCATTATTTACCGTTTTTTCATTTCCCCTGTAGCGCTTTTTTTTATATCTGCGCTCCCGTGACTGCGATTGTTGGTTTTTCTTCTTTTCTTCCTCGTTAAGCATGATACAATTTTTAAAAATGGCAGACATTCCCTTACATCAAAAGAAAATGAACTCATTATATAAAACATTGATTATATAACAATTGTTTGTATGTGCCAGGTATTGATGATGGGGATGTTCATTCTGATTTAACTTAATGTTAGTTCGTCCTTTCTCAGCGATGGTAACCTTAATTTTCTTACAATAAAAGGGTTCACATAAGTTAAATAATTACAAAAATTACATACATAAATAGTGCTTTTGTGTCATCTTAAATTTCCAATAATCTGAGCTGAATCATGCAAAATATGCTAATTAAAAATGGAACCTTTTTTTTATTAATTGAAGGGATAGCGTGTAAAATTGTTATGCTAATTGTATTTTAATTCGTTCTGGATTTATAATAGCCTCACTGTAAAACTTATAATTAGCATGGGAGTAGCTTGGAAATAATTGTCTAAAAATTATAACCTTTTACCTCCTGCTGATTAGCTTCTACATCTAAGGCTAATACAATCCGGTTTACAAAATTAAAGTATGAAACCACTAATGTTGCATCCAATATAGCATTATCGCTTAAATCTGCTTCTTTTAGCATATCTATATAATTAGGGTCATTGAATTTTGATGGATGATGGGTAAGTGCAATGGCAAAGTCGCAAAGGATTAATTGTTTTTGATCTAAATCTGCTTTAAGATAATTAGATTGAAGCTGTTTTATTCGCTGTGTGTTCTTCCAATAATGGTTTAAAGCTTCAGCATGATGAAGCTGGCAATAAGCACATTGATTAGCAGCGGAAACAACTATAGCCATCATTTCCCTGTCAGCTCTGGTTAAAGCGGATTTTGAAAACATAATTTCCATATACAAATCCATATGCTTTACAATACTATCAGGCCTGAGGCTTTGTATTTTATGAACCTCTGCCAGTTTTCCCCGTGAGGTTACCAAATTATCATAGATTTCAAGTAACTTTCCTGTCGCCTCTTTATGTTCAATTACTTTTATTCTAGGGGCCATATTAAAAGGCTTTAAAGTTCTACGCCCATTACCAAAACATCATCTACCTGTTCATTATTTTGTTTCCACTCATCAAAGAATCTTATAATATCACCTGATAGTGTATGCATAGGTGTCTGAAAATTATGAAGAAAAAATTCTTTAAATTTTTTTGAATTCATTTTTTTGTCCCTTTCTCCACCAAACTGATCTTTATAGCCATCAGTAAATAGTATAAGCCTGTCTCCTGGTATGAAATCAAACACTTTTTCAGTGAATGGTCTGATATTATCCAAATGTTCTCCTACAGGCATCCGGTCCGCCTCCATTATAACTATTTCATTCTTGCGAAAAATATACGATGGATTAAATGCCCCGGCAAATTTTAATTTTTGTTCGTCTTCTTCAATAGCAACTACAGAGACATCAATACCATCGGCAACTATAGTGCCTCTTCCTGAGGCCTGTAACGAATGAATTAACCGCTCCCTTAAAATATTTAATATTGCTGCTGGAGAAATGTTTTTTTCACGTATAACGATTTCATTTAAAAGTGAAATGCCCATCATACTCATAAAAGCGCCTGGAACTCCATGCCCGGTGCAATCTGCTACTACAAGTATTTTGGTTTTGTTTACCTGGTTTAACCAGTAAAAATCTCCACTTACGGTATCCCTGGGTCTGTAAAACATAAAATATTGAGGAAATAGGCTGGCAATCAGATCTTCTCCCGGCAACATTGCTTGTTGTATTTGCCAGGCATAGCGAATACTCTCACTGATTTCTTTTGCTTGCAACTTTATTTTTTTCTCGGCCGAAACAATTTCGGTGATATTACTTCCATATACTTGTACGGATTCAAGTACTGGAACACCTCGTAATATGAGGTTGAAATACTTTTCATTATAAGGAATCACAAATTCTTTCGTATCCTTATGATGGATCATATGGGAAAAGTCGGTACCATCAAATTCATCTATAAAATCTGATAATTTTTTACCAGTTAGATCTTTTGTATTAAATAAGCTTTCGGAGGCAGGATTTGCGCCGGTAATCTTACAATCTCCGTCAACTCTAAAAAGTGGTTGTGGGTTATAACGGGCAAATAAGGCAAGACTTTTAAGGAGTTCGCTGTGTGAATGAACATGTGAGAAGGTATGTTTGGGCATCCACCTTGTTTTTTCCTTACAGCCCGGACATTCTTCAATTTCCTGGCCGATTTCGACATGAAAATCAGCCTTTCTACATCTTTTACATTCTAACAATGCATCAAGATTTGATACATTTCCGGGTTTAAGATTGGTGTTGCTTATCACGGAAGAGTATGTGGAAACCATAAACGGAACCATAAAAGTGAGCAGCACTCTTGAAATTGTAATATCATTCATGGAGAAGCCAAAAATGATTTCAGGATTATTAATGAGATTCAGAATAATACCTACCAGTAGGGCAACATGTAAGGCACGCCTAAACGTTCTCCTTTCAAATGCTAAAGTGGAATAGTAGCGAAACATATAATTTTAAATTTGTGTTTTGAGCGATTGCTGATTGTTTGAGAATTACTTAGCGATATTTTTGATAAATATTCAGCTGAAGGCTTAAATACTTGCTGAAATCACTTTCGTTAGCTTACGTAATTTTGGTGCAAAAGTTTTAATTCTTTTTAGACTCCCGCTCGCGCAAGTTTTTCACTTTTACGTTTGAAGAAACCAGGAGATTATTCAGGCATGTTACCATTTCTCTTCATTGTTTTTCTGGCAGAGATTGAAAAATGATAAACCGATATACTTTAATCCAAATTGGTTCCTGAGTGATTATTATTATTCTGTAAGGCGGAAATAAATCGTAAATCACTCAAAATGGTGATGCGTTAATCCAGAAGCAAGCATATATAAACACAGATATTATGCTGTTTACATCAGAGGTGTTTTTTGAGTTACACCCCGAATTCACGAATACCTGTTATTTAGATTCAAGAGCATTTATTTGATATTTTAATTATAGCGCCAAATGTTTATTTACGGGCATTTAAATAAGGATGGGATATATGCACATAAAGGGTTGAATCAAAGAATCAACTTCATTAATACATTCGTGGTTAACGATTTTTATGCATCAACAGAAATTGTAGAACAAGGGTAGTGACATGTAATTTTTCGCATAAATAAAGACTGAAAGTATATGCCCTGATAAAAAAACAACTACTTTTGCAGGCTCAAAAAAGCAGAGAGCTGCTTTCATCTCTACTACAACACCCACGCAGAATTTCTTCGGTGGATATCAATTAAAACATACTCTTTTTCAAAATCAACCCTGTTCATTATACTCAGGATCAGGGAGGATGGTAATGTATTATCTATAATTTAAATATGATTCATGAAGCAATTGTTTATTTTTTTCAATCTTAACCAGAAAGTCAATATCAAAACAGAAGTCCTGTCTGGTTTAACCGTAGCCATGGCACTTATTCCCGAGGCCGTGGCATTTGCACTTATCGCAGGTCTTTCGCCGCTCACAGGACTTTACGCTGCATTTATGATGGGTTTGGTGACTTCCATTTTTGGCGGACGCCCGGGTATGATTTCCGGAGCAACCGGGGCAGTAGCCGTGGTAATTGTTTCCCTTGCGAAATCGCATGGAGTGGAGTATATTTTTGCCACAGTAATTTTGGCAGGTATCATACAGATGCTGGCCGGCTTTTTAAAGCTTGGAAAGCTGATGCGGTTGGTACCCCAGCCTGTTATCCTTGGCTTTGTGAACGGGTTGGCTATTATTATTTTTACTTCACAATTGGTGCAGTTTAAAACCGAATCAGGAGAATGGCTCACCGGAACACCATTTTGGGTGTTTTTTAGCCTGGTAGCGTTGACCATATTTATTATTTGGGGATTGCCAAGAGTTACAAAAGCCATTCCTGCTTCATTGGTGGCCATACTTACAGTTTTTGCAATAGTATCCCTTGCTGGAATCAACACCCGTACAGTTGGCGACATTGCTTCTATACAGGGTGGTTTTCCACCCTTTCACATCCCGGAAATACCATTTTCCTGGGATACGTTAAGCATAATTTTTCCTTATGCCGCCATTGTAGCCGGTGTTGGACTCATAGAAAGCCTGCTTACCCTTAATATTGTTGATGAGCTTACCCAGACACGCGGACGTGGAAACAAAGAAGCCGTTGCCCAGGGCATGGCCAATATTTTTTCAGGGTTTTTCTCAGGCATGGGTGGCTGCGCCATGATTGGGCAAAGCCTGATCAATATTACCAATGGTGCCAGGGCAAGGCTTTCAGGAATTGTAGCTGCCATAATGCTATTGGTATTTGTTATGTTTGGTGCCGGACTTATTGAAAGAGTACCCATGGCTGCACTTACAGGCTTGATGATTATGGTGGCTGTGGGCACATTTGAATGGGCAAGTCTGAAAACATTTAACCGCTTTCCCAAATCAGATATTTTTGTAATGGTAGTTGTGACGCTGGTAACAGTATTCCTGCATAACCTCGCGCTGGCAGTGCTTATTGGTGTTGTCATTGCTGCTTTGGTATTCGCATGGGATAATGCAAAAAGAATACGGGCAAGAAAACGCTTCGATGAGCATGGGGTGAAATATTACGAGATATATGGCCCTTTGTTTTTTGGTTCCATTTCTACCTTTAATGAAAAGTTTGATATTAAAAATGATCCAGATGAAGTGGTAATTGATTTCAGGGAGAGCAGGGTAGTAGACATGTCTGCCATAGAGGCATTGAATAAATTAACCGAACAATACCTGAATGCAGGTAAAAAACTTCATCTTAAACATTTGGGGCCGGACTGCAGAAAGTTGTTGAGGAATGCCGAACATGTGATAGAGGTTAATGTGATTGAAGATCCCACGTACAGGGTTGTAGCTGATAAAGTGAAATAGATTTTAGCAGCTTATCATCGCCAGGCTTCAACTGCACCTAACCGCTATGGATTGTTCGCCAGTTACAACCCCTAAAAACATATCCCTGCTTTTCCGGATTTGCAATCCGGAAGCAAATAAACCAGGATTTGTAATCCTGAACACAACCAACTCTGCAATAACCCATAGTAAATTGAATCAGCCAACAAGCCAATAAACCAAGTAACCGGACAACCAGCTAACCAAATAACCAGTTAACCAGTTAACAAAAAACCTACTCACCAGTTAGACACTTATATACATCCAGCAATTTGATTCTTTTTCTTTATTTTTGCAGCCAAATGCAACGGGTTATCAATCATGCCATTCTCTTAATAACTGAGGTATACTGAAGAATACATTTGATGAGTATTGAAGAAGATATAGCACATGCTGGAAAACTAATACATGAAGGGGGTGTTGTGGCATTCCCTACAGAAACTGTTTACGGTCTGGGCGCCGATGCGTTTAATCCCACTGCCGTAGCACGTGTGTTTGAGCTTAAAGAGCGTCCTTCTTTTGATCCGCTTATCGTGCACATTAGTTCGCTTGATCAATTAGATTTGTTGTGGAAAAGGAAGGATGAAAGATTGTTAAAACTAGCTGAAAAATTTTGGCCCGGTCCGCTTACAATCGTGGTTGATAAAAATAATGCGGTACCCGGCATTGTAACTTCGGGATTAAATACTGTGGGTATTCGTATGCCGGATCATCCGGTAGCGCTTGCGCTGATAAATGCGGCAGGAACACCCATTGCTGCGCCCAGCGCAAATAAGTTTGGCAGAATTAGTCCCACACGTGCTGATCATGTTCGCCGTCAACTTCCTGGAATAAATTTTATCCTGGATGGAGGAGATACCAGGGTAGGCATTGAATCCACTGTAATTGCCCTTGAGCAGGAAGGCTTCAGGCTTTTGCGACCGGGTGCTGTTACCCGCGGAGAAATTGCAGAAGTGCTTCCTGAAATTGCCGGGGCCAATCATGATAAGGTAAAGCATTCGCCGGGGCACATGCATTCCCACTACAGCCCGAGGAAACCCCTTTATTTTATATCAGAGGTACCGGAAAATACAGCCAATCAAAATGTTGGGCTCATTTCTTTCGGAAAACCTGATAATGCATCTCATTATAAAAAGGTGGAAATATTATCGGATAGTAAGGATTTAAAAGAGGCAGCGGTGAATCTTTTCAGGGCGATGCATCAAATGGAGGATTCGGATGTAGATTTGATACTTGTTGAACCCGTGCCGGAGGTGGGTATTGGACTGGCCATTATGGACAGGTTGAGAAAAGCAACTTTCCAATATAAAAATCAAACCTGATGCAAAAAAAACAAACTGCTATTGCTTCATTCGTCATTATGCTCTGCCTGGGTAGCGTTTACGCATGGAGCATTTTTGTGCCTGAACTCACCCAAACCTATAATTTATCAACAGCTCAGACACAAATTATCTTTGGTACCATCATCAGCGTGTTTACGCTTACCATGATAGGTGCTTCAAGGCTACTTAACAATCCCGGACCACGCGCAGTCGCCACTTTTTCCGGATTGTTGTTTTTTACCGGTTACCTGGTGGCCTATTTATCAAAAGGAGAATTCCTGGTGATCTGGCTGGGGGTTGGCTTGCTGGGTGGCGTCGGAACCGGATTGGGATATCTGGTTTGCCTGTCTGTGCCTGTAAAGTGGTATCCGGAAAAGAAAGGGCTGATTACCGGCCTGGTAGTGGCTGGTTTCGGTGCCGGAGCTATTGTGCTTACTTATCTTACTGAATTTTTGCTTTCCAGAGATGTAGACGTGCTGAAAATATTTTTATATGCAGGAATTTTGTATGGCCTGCTCATCACACTATCTGCACAGTTCATTAAAGAACCTGCTATAGCTGTTGCTAAGAAAACACAGCAATCAATCACCTTCTGGAAATATACAGTATTCTACCAGTTGCTTTTTGGAATATTTGCCGGCACATTTGTGGGTTTGCTGGTAGTGGGTAATTTAAAACCAATAGCACAATTAGATAAAATTTCTGAATATATTATTCCCCTATCTATATCCATGTTTGCTGTGGCAAACTTTATTGGACGTATTGTGTGGGGATGGATGAGCGACCGGATTAAAAATATTATCCTTATCCCTACGGCATTAGTTGTAGAGGCGCTCGCAGCCCTCACTTTTTTGTATTTCACAGGTAATGATATGCTGTTTTTGGCTTTATCTGCATTGATTGGGTTTTGTTTCGGAGCCAATTTTGTATTGTTTGCCCGTGATACAATTAACAAATTTGGCATTGAGTATTATGAGAAAATTTATCCTTATATTTTTTTAGGCTATGGTTTTGCAGGTGTTGCCGGCCCTTTTGTGGGCGGTCAGGTATACGACCTTACGGGAAATTATCAGACTGCAGTAATGATTTCATTGATACTAAGTTTACTTGCTGCAGTTGTTTATGTGGTTATACAAATCAGGTCTGAGAAGAGGTTAGCAACCAGGTAATTTATCATAAAATCATTTGGTTTCTTCACTGCCGTTGCTCCCTGAAAAAATATTGTTGGCAGTATTTATCTGTTCAGGATTTCCAAGTACGTAGGCCACATCATTAGATTTGAGCATGGTTGAAGGATTTGGATGCTCAATGATGGTGCCATCGCGCTTAATGGCAAGTAATGTGATGCCTGTTTTTTCTCTTATTTTCAGATCCTGGATGGATTTATCCTGCACCTCAGATCCTTCCTGAATTTTAATAGCAGAGATGTTAGTAGCGGCCAGTTCATCAAAGATAGACAGCTTATTAATGGAGTCTTTTTCAATAAATTCTCCCAGGTGTGTATTCCGGATTTCAGCCAGCATTCGGTTTATTTCCGAAATAGGAAGTAGTCTGCTGGTGAGTACACGGTTAAACAAATCAATGGCTATTTCAAGCTTTTCCGGCAATACTTCGTCAGCACCTATTTTATATAGGTCACCCACATGTTTAATGCGCTGAGAACGGGCAATTACCCTGGCTCTTGGATTTATTTTCCGCACTTTTTCAATAATTGCCATGGAAGGGATCAGGTTTCCCACTGAAACTACCACTGTGGTAGCTTTATCTGCGTAAGCTTTCAATAAAATCGGTTCATTTACCGCGTCGCCATAGATGACGTTGTCACCCTTTTGCATTTTTTCCTTTGCCAGCGATGGATCAAATACGATGGATACATGGGGCATGTTGAAGTGTGAAGCCATAACGGAGAGTTTGACAGCACTTGCATCTTTGCCGATAATTACGAGGTGGTTTTTCATTACCGGAATGCTCACCTCCTTAAGTGGGAAAATACCTTCTACCAGAAATTGTGGCAGTGGCAGTTTTAAAAGAAGATTAGCAAAGGGCAGTGAATATTTGATGAGAAATGGCGTAAGCGCCATAGTGATTACCGTTACAGCCAGGAAAAGCTGATAAATATAATCGGAAAGTATATTGAGGCTGTAGCCAATTTTAGCCAGCACAAAAGAAAATTCCCCTACCTGGCAAAGGGCCAAGCCGACCAAAACTGTTCCTTTAAATGTATGACCCAGCACAAAACCTGTTGCGCCTGCAATAAGTGTTTTTATCACAATAACCATCACTACACTGAGGATTACCAGTCCGGGATTTGCAAGAATGAAGGAAACATCGAGCAGCATACCAATAGACACAAAGAAAAAGCTTGTGAAAGTATCTTTAAAAGGCAGCAGGTTTGCAAATGCATTGTGGCTGTATTCCGATTCGGAAATCATTAGCCCTGCAAGGAAGGCACCAAAAGCAATAGACATCCCTAAATTGGCTGTTAGCAAGGCAATGGAGAAACATATAAGAAATATGCTCATCATAAACAACTCCTGGCTCTTGGTAAGGGCAATCAGGTGTAGGAGGCGGGGCAGTATCCATTTGTTGCCTACATAAACCAATGCAATAATGCCTGCTGCTTTTAGGGTGAGAGTGAATATTTCCTGTGAAACATTAATGCTGTTATCTGCCAGAATATTAGAGAACAATAGCAACGGAACCAAAAGCAGATCCTGAAAAATGAGTATACCCAGAATAGTTCTTCCGTAGTTTGAGGTAAGTTCAGAACGTTCCTGCAACAATTTAAGCACTAGTGCGGAACTGCTTAAAGCGGCTAAAAACCCAATAAACAGACCTGCTTTCCAATCCATGTCGTAGGCTATGGAGGTAGTGTAAAAAACGGCTGCTGTTATAAAAACCTGCAGCATACCTCCAAAAAATACAATTCTTCTTATTCTAAGCAAGTGACGCATGGAAAACTCCATGCCTATGGTAAAAAGTAACAGCGCAACACCAATTTCTGCAAGTATTTCTATCTCATGCTCGCCACTTACAAGTGATAAAAGGTGCGGACCCGCGATAATGCCCGTGAGCAGGTAACCTACGGCTGTGGGAACCTTTAACCTGGTAAATAACAAGTTTACTCCCGTAGACAGGGCGAAGATTACAACAATGTCTTTTAAAATGGGAAACTCCATTTATATACTGTCTATAATTTTTTAAACCCGTTAAACATTATCCGCCTTAATCTAAAAGCAATCCTTTCAGATATTGAATGTAAAAGTACAAATTAAAGGAATTCTTTTGCAAGCACAAAGTATTGTGTCTGCAAACCTTTTATTATAGTCCTGTAATTTACATTATAATCCATGTTTTTTCAGTTTACACGGGTTTAACAGCAATAAGGAAATTAGTCTAATTTAAATAAACAAGGTTTGTCTATGTTTGAAAAAATTACACAAATAACTACAAAGATAAACGCAATGAAACAGTTCGTCATTTTTTTCTCATTCACCCTGATTTGTTTTTTTCATGTAAATGCACAACATCAGTTTATGGTTCACCCGCATGGCTATTTGTCTGCCCGTGGGATCTCGGTGCTAACTTACCACAACACTTATTATGTAGGTAAACAAGGAGCCATAGAGCTTATACAAAACGACAAGCGTACTTTAACCAATGGTATGGTGAAGTATAAGCTTATTACCAGTGAGGATGACAAAAATACGCCTGAATTTTTTTCTGAACCCATTCCCAAAACCAAGCCTATTTTTCCTGAACCTGTTCCGGAAGATACATCCATTATCATCCCTATCCAGGATTCAATTATGGGTATTGATTATAATATTAGCATAAAGGGACTTGCTGAAGGTATAAGCATTGCCGTTGATTTTATTAAGCTTCCTCCAAAAGAGATGGTAAAAGAAGTTTCTTTTGAAATTGAAATATTTCCTTCATTTTATCGTGGCAAATCATTTGTCTTTGATTCCGGATCAGGGTTTTTCCCATTAAACTACTACCACCCTGTAATTCATAATCAACCCATGTCAATGGGGGAGGGAAAGCAATTGACCATAGCTCCTGAATCCCCGGAATTGAGAACTTCATTTACAGTTTCAAATGGTAAAATGTATCTATATGATACACGTAGTGCTACCAATCATAACTTATATACCCTTAAAGCGGTGATGGATACAGAAAGTATTTACAGCGAGGATTTTGAAATGATTATATATCCCAATGTTTTGGAAGGTTATTCAAAAGAACCTGTAATTGGTTATGCACAAACCGGTTATCATCCCAGACAAAAGAAGGATGTTGTAATCGAAGTTGATCAATATTACAACAACACGCTTGATATGCAATTATTGAAATTTAATGAAGAAACAAATACTTTTGAGACTTTAATTTCTGAAAAGCCCGAATTCTGGGGAAAATATAACCGCTACGACATTTATAAATTTGATTTTTCTTCTGTTCAGGAAGAAGGATTGTATTATTTAAGCCTGGGAGACGAATACAAAACCAATCCTTTTCGTATCGCAAATGATGTTTTTTCAGGATTATGGGAACCCTCCCTTGAAACTTTTATTCCTGTTCAGATGTGCCATATGCGGGTAAAAGACCGCACCCGGATATGGCATGGCGTATGTCATTTAGATGATGCGCTACAGGCACCTGCACCCTTGCCATTCTATGATGGTTTTAGCCAGGGGGAGCATACTGAAACACCTTATGAGCCATTGGAAACTATTCCCGAATTAAACCAGGGTGGTTGGCACGATGCCGGCGATGATGATGTAAATACAAATTCTACAGGACGGACGGTTTACCATCTTTCCCTGGCCAAAGAAGAATTTAATGTGCAAACAGACCAGACAACTGTTGACTTCGATAAGCGGGAGGTATATTTGCACCGCCCTGATTCAGTTTCAGATATTATACAGCAGATAAAACACGGCCTTGATTTTATACTTCCACAATATGAACATGTGGGACATGGCATTATTGGTGTTATCAGCAGTACTTTTGACACCTATTTAATTCCCGGTACCTGGGGCCACATGACGGACCAGCTTTTTTACGATCCCACCATTAAAAGTGATGAAAGTACTGCAACCCATTCCGGCATAAAAGACGACAGGTTTGCTTTTACCAGCAAGGACACGCGTTCCGAGTACCGCAATGCATACGTTTTGGCTGCAGCATACCGTGCATTAAAGGATGAAGATAATGCATTAGCCAACAGGTGCCTGGAAGTAGCAGAAAATATTTGGGAAACAGAATCTGATTTGCCCCCCTCTTTTCATAAGTCTGTGGGAACACCCAATGATTTAATGACTGAAAAGATTAATGCTGCTTCAGATTTGTATTTATCAACAGGGAATAATGATTACCTTAAATTTATTGAGGAGAATATGGATTATGTTCTCCGGAATATGGAGGCCACAAGTTGGGCGGTTGCAAGGGTTGCCAAAGATATGCAGAACCAAAAAGCCATCCGTTCCTTTAACAAGGCCTTACCTGTTTATGCAGATTCTTTATCTGAAGCTTTTAGCAGTAATCCCTACCACACATTTCTCGATGCACAGTTGTGGGGCTATGGCTGGGATATCTTATGGAGAGTTTATAAGTATTATTACCTTACAGCCAATTACCCTGAGCTCTTTCCCATTGATCCAATTGTTGACTGCAATGAGTTTATGCTTGGAAACCATCCTTATTCAAATGTTTCCTATGTTTCTGGGGTGGGAACGTCAAAACCGATACCTGCCTTTGGCATGAACAGGTCAGATTATTCCTATATCCCAGGAGGTGTTTTTTCAGGAGTTAACCTTGTAGAGCCTGATTTTCCTGAGCTATTAGAGGATCATCCTTTTATCTGGCAACAGTCTGAATACATCATTCATGGAGCCTCAGCATATATATTCACCATACTTGCGGCAGATAAATTATTGAATAAATAATAGGATATTTTTACTCCGGATGGTAAAATATACCGCATATATATTCGTTATATTTTCCCTGATATTTGTTATAAATTTAGTATATAATTTAAACGCCATAAAATATATACTGTGAAAGATTGATCTATTTATATCATTGCAGTAAAATTTATCAATTTTTACAGCACCTTTATGGATAAATTAATATATTTGAGCAAGTTAAAACTACTATAACTAAAGTTAACAGTCAGAGGAAAAAGAGCATGGCACAGCGCACAAATGCAAAAACTGTTTATCATAAAACCCAGGCTTCTTATTTATTACCAATACTGGTGCTGTTTTTTTTCAATATCTCAGGATACAGCAATAACGATAATATCAACCTGGTATTTAAAAATTACACAATTGAAGATGGTCTTCAGACGAATAACATCGTTGATATAGCGCAGGATACAACAGGATTTTTATGGCTTGCTACAGAAAATGGTATTTCACGTTTTGACGGAGAGAATTTTAAGAATTATTATTTTAAACCCAATGACTCCAATTCTCTTTCAAGCAATTTTATACACACACTTTACCGGTCAAAAGCAGGAGACTTATATGTAGGAACGCGTTATGGCCTAAGCAAGTATAATCCGGTTTACGACAATTTTACTCGCTACATCCCAAATCCGCTGCTTAAATACGGCTCAGCATTAAACATCGTTGTTTCAATTGCTGAATCATCGGAAGGTGTTATTTACTTCCTTACTGAGGGAGGTGATTTATATAGCATTGAGGATGAGACTATTAAAAATCAACTTTCGCTCAATCATGAAACCTGTAAGTACATGATGATTGATCAACAAGACAATTGCTGGATTACCTACGATAGCTATATTTATAGATTTAACCTGAATACCAATTTAACCGAACGGATAACTGTAAAATATCCTGATTATATTCAGAATATTGAGGTAACTGATATCATTCGGATAGATAGTTCTTTACTTATTTCTGCTTATAATAGTGATCTGATTGAATATAATTTTATCACCGGAGAGCAGCGTTTCCATAATTTAGTGGGAGAGTTAAATCATACTACTTGTTTAATGAAAGATGATGACCATTTGTTTGTTGGCACGTCAGTGGGGCTAAAAACAATAAATTTAAACTCTGGTATGGTTCAATCCTATGTAAATTCACCCTCTGATTCAAAAAGCATATCCTCTAATTCAATAACAAGTATTTTTAAAGACAGTCAATCTAATCTGTGGATAGGAACCACAATCGGCTTAAATGTTGCATACCGGAACAAAGGGTTTTATGCGTATAATTTTGGTGATGAAGCTTTGCAAAAGGATTTGATGATTACCGCCATTCATGAAGATAAGAATGAAATGTTATGGCTTGGGACCAGTGAGGGATTTTATGTGCTTAACAGTAATTTTCAACTTGTGAAACCTTATCAAATTCAAGGCAGTATTTTGCCTTCCAATGAAATAAGTGAGGTGTTTTGTTTTCTAGAAGATGAAGATCAGAATATCTGGATAGGAACTTACGTTAATGGGCTTTTAAAATATAACCCTAAAAATAAAAGTTTGATTCAATACTTTCCCGGAAAGAAAAACCATGAAATCGCGGGTACGGATATACGGGTATTAAAAAGTGATGGAGCCGGAAATATGTGGATTGCTATTCATGGCAAAGGTCTTTATATACTTGAGAAAGATAGTTCAAATATTAAAGCTGTAACGGAAGTATATCCTAAATTTCCTCATGAAGTAGATCAAAAATGGGCGTTTGATTTAGAATTTGATCAGCATCAGAATTTATGGGTGGCCAGCAGTCTTGGTTCTTATTATTATAATTTCAGTTCAAATGAGTTTTACAATTTTAACCAAACCAATTCCAGTAAGTATTATTTACTTGATAATTATTCGCTGGATATTCTCATTGACAGTCAAAATAACATCTGGATAGGAGGTAAAAATGGCATTAATATCTTATCCGGAAATTTTGAAGTATTTAAAACCCTTACCATTGATGATGGGCTGCCAAACAATGAAATTTCAGCTTTAAATCTTGATCAGGATAATAACATATGGGTATCTACAAATAATGGAATCTCGAAATTAACACCATTAGAGAACTATAATTTTAAAATTACAAACTACAACATAAACCATGGCTTGAATACGAACAATTTTATTGAGCACTCCACCTATTTTGCCAACGATAGTACGATGTATTTTGGTGGAAGATCCGGATTCACATGGTTTTACTCCCACAAAACAAGCATTGACTCAGTTCCTCCAAGGGTGGTTTTAAATCATCTGTGGGTTTTTGATAAACGCGTGACGATAGATAAAAATAAGAAATCCAATAATAAAGACGAGTTTTATCTCACTAAGAATCTTCCCTTTTTAGAGAGAATAAAAATCAGGGAAAAATTCAGCATGATTGGCTTTGAATTTGCTTCGCTTAATTTTATTGATGCCTCTAAAAATGCCTATATGTATAAACTGGAAGGCTTTGATGATGAATGGCGCGATTTGGGAACAAGAAACATTGCATATTTTAATAACTTAAAACCCGGTGATTACATTTTTAAGGTTAAAGGAGCCAATAATTTTGACATCTGGAGTCATCAACCCGTTGAGATTGCGCTTACCATTGTTCCGCCACTGTGGAGGTCAAAAGCAGCTATTATTCTTTATTTCTTATTAATTATTTTCTTCTCTTTTTACCTAATCAATCTGAGTGTGCAAAAGGAAAAGCTGCGTCTCAAAATTGACCAGCAGCAGAAATTAAAAGAAATGCAAACCCGATTTTTCATGAATGTATCTCATGAATTAAAAACACCCCTCACGCTTATCTCGATACCATTAAAACGTATCATGAAACAATTTGAAGAGAATAAGTTTATCCCTTCTATTGATGAGGTTGACATGATTAATCGAAATGTCAATCGTTTGATTCGGATTATGAACCAGCTGTTCGATTTCAGGAAAATTGAACTTAATAAAATAGATTTTACTGCAACCAAAGCTGATGTGGTAGCTTTAACCCGAAATGTACTTTCTTTTTTTGATTATCAGCTAAAGCAGAAGTCTATAAGTTTGCATACCTCTTTTTCATCAAATACAATAGAGTTTTATTTTGATATTGATAAAGTCGACAAAATTTTTTACAACCTGATTTCTAATGCATTAAAAATCAGTGAGGAGAACGGAGAAATTGAAATTGAAGTAAAAACTTACACTGAAAAGAGAAGAAATAGTGCTGCAAAAGAATATCTGGAATGGACCATTCGTGATAATGGAAAAGGAATTCCTGAGCGCAAAATAAATAATGTTTTTGACCGGTTCTCCTACGATAAAACAAAAGAAATTGAAAACAAAGGGGGTACGGGCATTGGCCTGTCACTGGTAAAAGAATTTGTAAGCATGCATAAGGGAAATATAGTTATTGATAGCAAAGCCAGAGAAGATGGTTATGCAAACTCATACACGGCTGTTACAATAAGATTGCCTATGGATAAATCTGTTTATAGCACCGAGCAAGTATCAGAGCATAAAAATAGCATGATATCTTCTGAGTATAATTCTAACTGGGCTAAGGCTATAGACAGAAATGTGGAAAATAAAGTCTTTGAAGAAGAATTAATTTCTGAGCATAATGCAAATACAGTTTTAATAATTGATGATGAAAAAGATATTTGTGCGCTTATTGAAAAAGAAATTGCTCCTTTTTACAAAGTATACAAAGCATATGATGGAAATAAAGGCATGGAGCTTGCTTTGAAACATCAGCCAAGTGTAATTATATCAGACATAATGATGCCTGGCATGGACGGATATGAACTATGCAAAAAGCTTAAAACCAAAGTTGAAACCAGCCATATTCCCATTGTTTTGTTAACGGGAAAAACAGGAGATGAAGATGAAATGGAAGCTTATGCCACAGGTGCAGATGCTTTTATCCCCAAGCCTTTTGAGGTAAGCAAACTATTGAACCGTATTGAATCTTTAATCTCCAATCGTATAAAATTAAAAAGATCATTTTTGTCATCTTATGGTATAGAATTGAAGGATGTAGTGCCTTCCAGCACAGATGAGAAATTTATACAGTCTCTATTAAAGATTATTAATGAAAATATTTCGGACCACAAATTAAATGTTGATGTAATTACCGGTGAAATGGGCATAAGCCGCTCTATTCTCTATAAAAAGCTAAATTCCATTGCCAACACTTCTGTAAATTTATTTATTCGAAAAGTAAGATTACAAAAGGCTACCGAACTGCTCTCAGAAGGTTCAAAAAACATAACTGAGGTTGCATATGCTGTTGGGTTCGATAGCCTTCCGTACTTTTCAAAATGCTTCCAGGAAGAATTTGGTATTTCTCCTTCAAAGTATGCCGAAAATCATCGGTTAAAGGTTTAATACTTCCTCATTATATACATCAGATACTCTGATCCTTCAGAGAATGGTCTGAACCATTCCTCCTCAGGGCCGTCAATTTTTTGCGGCTTAAAAATGGGTGGTATGGTATTTTTTGTAATAACTGCTTGCGAGGCAGCATTTTTTCCTTCCTTTACCCAGATTTCAATAGGTGCACCATTAATAAAAAAGGGCTTTCCAGGAGTGTCCATATCCCCGTCATCATTGCGGTCGCCAATTTTTGTCTTATGTTATTGGTCCTGGCCATTAACTTCAAATGCTTGCTTTTAAGAGGCATTGGCTTTTATTTTAAATTCATTAGTACCTTGTTTTAAAAGGGGAACATCTTTTCACAAAATGTATGATGTGATATAAAAACAAATTCATCCATCCATTCAGAATCCGGGTATCCGTTACTCCCCCCACCAGTGATATGATATTCTCTGAAAACTTCGCCAGGTTTCGGATTTGCCAAAAGGTTGTAAAAAGAGCATGTAAAAATGATTAGGGAAAGTACGATTGTGTAATTTTTACCTTGTAATATAATTTGTGAGGTCATGGTGTCGAAAAAAGTTAAATGAGACAAAAAATATCAGAAAAACATTAAATACAAAGGCTTTTTAACATACTAAATTACAGAGTTATATATAAAAAGAGAGCAACTCCTTAACGAATAAGAAATTGCTCTGCCAAAATGTCCATTACATTATACGTTTCTGTAAATTTAAGACATTTATCAACTACTACTAACTAAAAATTATTTTACAACAAATCTGTTTGAAAGAATTTGGTCACCTACTCTTAGTTTGTAAATATAAGTACCGATAGGCAATTCACTTACATCAAAATCAACCTTATAATTTCCTGCCACCATTTTTTCATTCAGTACGTTCATGATTCTCTGGCCAAAAACGTTATAAACTTCCATTTCTACCATTGCATTTTTCTGAACACTAAAATTCAAATTCGCAATTCCTTCGGCAGGATTTGGATAAACGGCGGCTGTTATTCCTTTTATGCCTTTTAGATCTTCAACACCCACATAGTTAGCCCAATCAACAAATTCAAAAGTTTCATCTGCCAAAACATCAGCTATGATATCATCATAGTTCTCTTTTTCAGGATCAACTTCCCAAAGGGCTTTTTCATCCGGGAACCAATTTAAGTCACCCAGGGGATAACCGCCATGTGCTGCAGATTGGTAATCTGTATTTGAATAAGCAAAAGAATAATAATCCCAGGCCAGGGGAAATGATGCATTACCATCATCTTTGGGATATAATCCCCATTTAACTGTTTCCGGCACCACGGTATCGAATCCATTCAGATGTTCGCTTATTTCTATTTCATCCTGCACTTTAACAGAATAGTCGGTGAATTCCGGATCAGCAGTAAATACACTTAAATTTTCATCCCATTCAAACATGGGGTAATTAAAATCGCCTTCGCTTTTCATCATTTTCATTGCACGGTCATTTAAGAAACCATTGTCACCTTTTGTAAAATCAGCAACGAGAAAAGTATCAACCTGGTTTTCCCAATAGGTTTTCAGTTCCGGAGAAACATAATTTGCGTTATAAGCAATTACATTTATTCTATCCGCTTCAGCAGGATATCCTGCAGGCTTTACAGTATCGCCAGAACGGTAATAGTCAATTCCATAAACACCCATTGGTAATTCTTCCTGATCCTGACCGGTAATTGCTTGTGGTGTTTCACCACCAAATGAGGCATCAACAAACAGGTTATTCATACATACGGCTCTGTCAGCATACATATAGCGCAGTGCTCCCTGGCCGTTACTTACAATGGTGTTATGATTAAAGAATGCGTTCTTTATATGTCCGTTTTCATGAATAAATAAACAGGAATAGTTTTCAACAAAAGTATTGTTTTCGATAATTGCCATTTCAAGCGAACCATTCTTTAACAGGCTTCCAAATCCCTGCCATGGACCACCTTCGGGATGACCGTTTAATCTGAAAAGATTATCCCGCATAATCAGGGTAACACCTGTTCCCGACTCATTCCAAACTGAGACACCATCAGAGTATTCTACAATACAATCAATCATTTCAATGGTGATGTTTGAGCCGCTTGTACTGAAAAGCGCGCTACTCCAGGGGCCTCTTGCACCTGAAACATTCGTTACTTTCCAGTTAATACCTTCGTAATAAATGCTTCCATCTGTCCACAACATTCCCCAGCCTGCAGATGCACCCTCGTCATTGGTTCCCATGATTACTATGGGGCGTGCACCATCACCATCTTCAGCAATAATGGCAATATCACCAGAGAAACTCATTGAGCCGGTCAAAATATAATAACCATCCCTGGCTAAAACATATGTGCTTAATCCGGTTTCAGCCTTATTGTTCGCAATAAATTCATTCAAGGCACTGTCAGGGGGGACATTGAATGTTTCCTGCGCGTAGGAGCCCAGAAACACAAATAAAGTAATCAGCGTAGTAAAGATTTTGTTTTTCATAATAATAGTATTTAATTTATAATTGGGTTGAGAAAAATTTCTTGTTTTTGCTGGATGCTGCAATGAACCCTTTCCTGCACATCCATTCATAGTTTTATTATAATCTGTAACGTAATCCAAGTATCATAATTCTGCCAAACCGCTCTTCATAAAGCGGGAACATAGGTTCATCATTGGTTCTTTTTACACCTTCGCTTGTGTTGAAAGTACCTGTGATATTTGACATGTTAAAAAACAATTGAAGGCCTTCAACTTTGGGTACTTTCTGGGTAAGTGAAAGGTCAAATACATGTTTTTCAAGGCTAATTCTTCTGTTTTCAACATAATTACGTCCGGAGCCAAAATATCCAACCAGGCTTTCCGCATTTCCGGTATAGGCAACCCGGATAGAGAATCCTCCTAAATCGTAACCGATGGATCCACTTATGACATGTTTGGGTTGTGAGAATAAAATATCTTTAAAGGTTGAGTCAACTATTTCTAAAGTTCTTATCCAGGGTGTGGCCGGATTTGGGATTGTTGTTTTTACCCGCTGATACTGCTGTGTTTGTTCAGTTTCAGTAAAGGTATAATTGACATTAAATACAATTCCATTAAACGGTGCAGGAAGATATACAAATGCACTTTGCCAATCTACTTCCAGTCCCTGACTATATGCAGGATAGTCATTGTTAATGGGGACAGATATCATATGATCCCGGTTACTGGCAATCACATTATAAGGGTGTACATCATTAATTGAATCGTGAATATTCACATAATCCTTCACATATTCGTACCCGGTAATTTTTTTATGAAACACACCCACGGTAAAAATGCCTGTTAAACCCACGGCACGGCTATTCATTTTCATAGACATGTAGGCATCAATATTTTCTGATAATGCAGGCTTAAGGTTTGGGTTTCCGATGTTATCAATAAATTTGAGCCGGTCCAGTCTGTAACGTGGCATATAACTGTAATATCTCGGTCTGGCAATAGATTGTGTGTAGGCAAATCGAAATTGCAACCAATCAGTGGCTTTAATTTTTGCATTTATCATAGGCAAAACAAAGGTGTTTTGTCTGAAGGCAAGACTGTCACCGAACTCTTCAAGGGTGAAATTGATTACACCATTTTCCCTGATTCCAAAAGAGCGGTAATCGGTTTTAATATCTTCAACACGCACACCCCCAACTACCTGCAGGTACTTTGTGATGTTAAGGTCTGTCATAATATAACCAGCCGTAATTTCTTCACTGCCTGAATAATCTTCTGAAATATTTCTCCTTGGATGCGCACCGGTTTCAGTAACAGACCAGTTATCTTCATCCAAATTACTGATAATTTGGTTCATGTATAATTGATCAACATATCCCCGTTGTTGAAACCGCTCTTCTAAAATCCATTGGTCAAAGTCACCGAGTAAATGGTATGGTGATAAATTGCTGGCTCCGATATAATCGGTAAACCTGCCAATTCCGAAGTCAATATCAGGATGGGTATTAAGCAGATACTCTTTTAATTCTTCCTGTCCACCAACGGTTAATCCGTGACCACGATCATTGACATCATATTCCCTGAATTTCTTACGATATTTTCCACCCATTTTCAGGCTTCCTGAAATTTGGTTGGTCAAATTCAATGGAATTTCCCAGTTTATAAAGGTTGTAATTTCATTCTCAGAAAAAATATTGTCTCTTGATCCCAGGCTTTCAATAAAATAACTTGAGTCTGAATAATATTGCTCTAAAGCAAGTACATCAAATGGATAAACGGTTTCATTTGCAAGTGGGGCAAATATGTCCTGAATGTGAGGTGGTAGTTGATCCGGATCCCACCATGCTGGATTTACATATTTAGTGTTTAAGTTGTAATCAGTAAGTAATTCAGATGTTGCAGTAGTATAAGAAACGCCTAAGTCCAGGTTTGAATTGAAAAATACTTTATGCTGTAAAGTAAAAGAGTACACACTTGAAAGTGTTTGAGATTCTTTGCCATTTACATTTTTTCTTACGGGTGTGGCACTTGAGGGTGCAAAATTAAAAGTACGTGTAAATTCTTCATTCTGTAATCCGTTTATAAAGCTGCTGGCTTTTATTTTACCTTTTGGCAGCCTGTAATCCAGGAAAAGACTACCACCATAACGTTTTCTGCTAAAATCACTATTCCAGAAATTACCTGAGATATTTTTTATCACCACATCTCCTGTGGAAAGTTCATTTATAGTGCCCCAGGCAGACATACGTTCGCTGGAGCGGTCAATATCCTCATAATTCCCAACCACTACCACACCGAATTTATTATCAAAAAAACGGTTGCTCAATTGAAGTGTAGCCCTTGGATTAAAGGCCGACTGTACAAGATTGTTATAGTTGTTTTGGAAAACAATGTTTGTTTTGAATCCTGCCTCTGCATCTCTAAGCTTCAAATCAACAATTCCACCCACTACATCACCATCCTTGTCTGGTGTCAGAGATTTTTGTACTTCTATTTCTTCTATCATAAAAGGAGAAATGCCTGCCAAACCTACCGAATTCTCATTAGGATCGGCTGAGGGAGCTCTAATGCCATTTACGGTTACAAGATTTAAACGAGGCTCCATACCCCGAATTTGAATCTTGTTTCCTTCACCATTATCTGACCTTACGGTGATGCCAGGAATTCTACCAAGTGCATCTGCAACCGTTGCATCAGGAACTTCCTGCAAACGTTCTGAAGATACAACGTTGGAAATATAATCTGAATTTAATTGCTGATTGATAGCTCTTATTTGCCCCTGGGCCTGGATGGTAACAGCAACCTCCTGCATATCAAAAGAGCTTGATAAAAGATAAAAATCTTGTTCCAGGTTCTCCTTTGCTCCCAAAGAAACATCCAACTCAGCTGTTTCATAGCCAATATATCCTGCCTGAATGGTATATGTTCCCTCTTTTAAGGAAGAAATTTCGTAATAACCATTCAGGTCAGTAACGGTTCCTGTAGTTGTCCCTTTTATTACCACCGTTGCACCAATAAGTGGTTCATTGGTTTTCATGTCACGCACGTATCCACTGATATTGGCAGCATAACTTAATAAGGGGGTACTTAAAAATAGGAGGAGAAAAAGTGCTCGAAAAATCATTTTGCTTTTAATTAGTTGTAGTTAGTTATTTTTGTTTGTTATTCTTGTTTAGTCAATTGCTAAACAGTTATAATAAATATAAGAATAAACAATGCCAGAATAGCTACTATAAAAATTAGTTGTAGTATTGTTATTCCTGTTGTCTTAAATGTTTTCGGTTTATTCTTCAAAGTTTTTGTTTTTCAAGTTCCAATTCAAAAGTATATGTTATTCATAAAGGATACTTAAACTTGAATATTCAAATTTTAAAAGAGAATCTTTTTTTAGGTTGTTTGGACAATGTTTTAAGATTTTGGAAAATAGTTATAATTAAGAACTACCTGTATATCTGTAAACTAAATATCAAAAAATATGTTTTATAATTAGATATAGTCCGTACTATGTCTTATGCAAAAAGGCATATCAAACCGATATTTGAATAATGCTTGCTGCAACCAACGAAGTATAGTGACTTATGGACTAATAAAAAAATTATCGGTTTAAATACAGGGGAACAACTGTGTATTGAAAACTTTACATTCTAGCAGTTTAACGGATTAAAATCCTTCATTTATAATTGTTTCATGTTTTTTAGTTTATTCTTATAAAAGTACATCATGGTAAATAAAACATTCATTTATATCATAATAGTCGTATTATTTTTCTTATTAAAATGCAAGTCAGAACCTTCCTATAAGGAACTCGAAGTTACTGCCACTGCATACAACTCCGTTGCCTGGCAAACGCAGGGGAATCCTTTTATTACTGCATGGGGCGATACACTTAAGCCCGGGATGAAGGTAATAGCCGTTTCCCGTGATCTTATTGACTCTGGTCTGATTTATGAAACAAAAGTAGAAATTGAAGGCTTACCCGGAGAATATGTGGTAAGGGATAAAATGAATGCCCGCTGGAGAAACAAAATAGATATTTACATGGAAGATTCTATTCAAAAGGCAAGAGAATGGGGAAAGCAACAAGTTACCATTCGCTGGAAGCCTGAGGAAGAATGATTTTTTCCATGATGATTTCACATTTTTCATAGAATTCATCAGATTTTCGGGGAATTAGACCTTAATATCATTATCTTTAAGCATTATAAATAAAAAGAATACGCTAAATTACGGGCAGTTATATCATTTCATCCGCCATTGCCTCCAATCATCCTTTATGAATACAAATAAATTAGTACGTATAGCTATCATTCTGGCAATTATAACCATTGTGTATAATCTGGCAGA
>JBEPYD010000012.1:0-27637 GCA_041641575.1 Bacteroidales bacterium | reverse complement strand
ATAGCTTTTCAACTGGATATTATAATGAGAAGGGTGTGGTTGTAAACTCCTCTTATCAGCGATTGTATAACAATTTTGCAATTGACCGGAATTTAACAGATAAACTTAAATTAGGTACAAAGATAAACTTCTCGTACACAGGTTATGATGGCTTAATTGAGAATGGCTCTGAAGATAATGTGCTGCAGTATGCCATTTATACATCGCCGTTTCTGCGCTTTTTTCAGAACCCGAAAAATTACAGTGCGCTTAGTCAAAGTTTTGACGAAGGCCAGGTTGAAAGTGATTGGCTGCTTTATGTAAAAGAACCTGCCAGGTTAGTGAATGAACAAATTAATAATAGAAAAAGATTATCTACCAATGGCGTTGTTAACCTCAATTATAATCTTACTAAAGGATTGAGTCTCTTTGGTCAGTTTAACTACAATTTATTTTTTCAGGAAGCCAATCAGTTTATTGGCTACAATGGTGCGCAGGATGTAACATCAGCAAAAAGGGATAAACTGCAGAATAATAATTACGCATGGCAGGGAAGAATAAATTATAACAGAGGCTTCAAAGGCCATAATTTTGGTATCATGGGTGTTTTTGAAGGCAGAATTTTTAATTCAGAACTTGAAAGGCTTACCGCAACAGGGGCTACTTATAACCCACTGGGATATTACGATTATACGCTTTACAATACAACTGATATCCCTGGCTTTACCTACAGAGAAAATACATCTGTGGCAGCAATGAGTCGTTTAACCTATAGTTATGAGGGAAAATATCTGTTTACCGGTACCTTCAGAGCTGATGCATCTTCAAGGTTCTCTCCTGAAAACAGATGGGGTTATTTTCCCAGCGCCTCAGTAGCATGGTCTGTTCACAGAGAATCCTTTTTTGAAAATATAAACTTTATTTCTGTGCTGAAATTTCGGCTGGGGTATGGAGAATCTGGCAATAACAGAACTGACGACTACGCTTTTAGGAATTTAATTTCCCCTGTAAGGTATGTTAATGGTACTAATATAGTGCCCGGCCTGGGTACTTCGCAGTTTTCAAACTCTTCTTTAAAGTGGGAAACTACAAGTGAGTGGAATGCTGGCCTGGACTTTGGGTTCAATGAAAACCGTATATCAGGAAGTTTGGAACTTTATGACAGGACTTCAAGAGATGTAATTTTGGAAGTACAGGTGCCAAAAACATCGGGATACGAAAGTAAATACGATAACGTAGGGGTGCTTAATAACAAAGGTATTGAACTTACAATAAATGCACACTTGCTTGAAATGGGGCATTTTAAATGGACTACCGGATTCTCTATATCTGCCAACCGGAGTTTAGTTGTTGATTTGGGTGAAAAAAGCGAGTATTTCTTTTCCCGTAACTTTGTTTGGGGTGTTGGAAATGATGTTTTACTCAGAGAAGGTTTACCCGTTGGTGTTTATTACGGATATATGGTTGATGGTGTAAATAACTCTCTGGTTACTACAGCAAACGATCCCAGAAACACAGTTAGCCAGGGACAATTAGGCCAGTTAAGGTTAGTGGATGTTAATTACGATGGTGTGGTTAATGAATTCGACAAAGTACCCATTGGCTTTACACAACCTATCCACACCGGCGGTATCAACAATAATTTTAAATATAAAAATATTGACCTTTCCGTCTTTCTTAGATGGTCCTATGGCAACGATGTTATGAACGGTAATATACGACATACATCAACATACAGAGGCGTACATAATATCTTAAATACAATTTACCAGGAAAACTGGAGCCAGGAAAACCCTTATGCAACGTATCATGGCTATCAAGGTATATCCAATCCTACCTGGGCACAATATGGAAATGGACTTGAAAATGTCATGAGCTCAATATATGTTGAAGATGGTTCATACCTGCGTTTAGATAACGTAACGCTGGGTTACACTTTACCCCAAAATATGAATTTCAGGTTAAGGACAAAAAGTTTTAGAATTTATATCATGGCACGTAATCTATTTGTACTAACACGTTACAGTTGGTTTGACCCTGAAGTTAGCACAGGTTGGGGTACTGCCGCTATGGTAGGACCTGGTGCTGATGCGGGTTCATATCCAAAATCGAGGCATTATCAAATTGGCCTTGACATAACATTTTAAATTAAAAAAATTATCTCATGAAATATTCTGGCATATTAATTTTCATAATTGTCTTCTCCTTTGTATCGTGTGAAAATTTTTTGGATGTTCCTCCTAAAAATGAAGTAGAAGTTAATAATTTCTACAAAACACCAGAGGACAGTGAACTTGCTCTTACAGCTGTTTACAATAGCCTTCAATCACGCGGCACTTATAACGACAGTTATATGTTTTACTTTTGCAATGATGTAACAAAGCCCGCACCATGGGATCAATCTGGTTTTGTAAATTATAAAATTTTTGCTGATAATTCTGTAATTGAAGATATCTGGCAGGATCACTACAAAGGCATTAACGAGGCAAATACTGTGATTTATTATACCGGATTATTGCCTGACGAAGAATTTTCAACACCGAGCAAGCAACAAATTATAAACGAAGCCCGGTTTATCAGAACACTTTTATACTTCAACCTTGTAAGGATATTCAAAAATGTACCAAAAATAACCACCCCTACTTTAGAAAGCAGCGAAATAGAAGTTTCGCAACATCCGGAAGATATGATGTATCATTTTTTATTATCTGAGGTGGATACATGTATAAAATATCTTGATTATAAAACAGCCTTGCCTACCGGTACCGCAAGTAAGGAAGCTGCTATGGCTCTTGCTGCAGACATTAACATGACATGGGGCTCAAGGCTTAAGTATCTTAAAAACGATTTAACACTTGTAGATGCCGCTCCTGAGGAAGCTATCCCTTATTTTCAAAGGGCTTTAAATCTGTCTGATTCATTAATCAATTCAGGTACATTCGAATTGGTTCCCTATTATCCTGATGTGTTTACTGCCAACAACAGAAACAACAGGGAAATTATATTTGATGTTCAGTTTTTGTCCAAACAAGGTGACGAAGGTAGTCAGGTAGGTAATAATGTAGGCCTTGCCGGGCCCAACAACCTGGGAGGTTCAGGGGGACTAATAACTTCTACACGTACATATAACGATGGTATTTTTACTGCAGGAAGCGACTCAGTTAGAGCAGCGTGGAATACAGTTATAGGCGATTTAGTTGACAGGGAATTATTTCAGCCAAATAATCAATATCCACAACAAATGTCTCAGGAGATTATTATACCAGGGGAACAGGCTATGTTGGTTATATGGAAAAAAACGATAAGTTGGAAGCAGGCAAGGATTGGAAAGTGGCGAAACTGGCCCATTCGCTCATCCGATTATGTGTTTGGAGATACAGACATGAACTGGCCAATTTATCGATTAGGTGAAATGTTATTATTATATATTGAGGCGTATTATGAATTAAACCTAACCTTCGATGCAGTTTGCTATGAACGCATGAACATGCTGCGCCAGCGTGCGTGTACAACAATTGAGGGAGGTGTGCACTACAACCAGCTTCCCCGTAAATACAGGTTCAACCCTGAAATGACCAAGGATTTCGCACCTGGCACCCTAACCATGCAAATTGTAAGAACTGAGCGTGCAAAAGAGTTGGGTGGCGAGCTAAAGCGTTGGTTTGATTTGGTGCGCTGGGGAATACTTCAAAAAACAATTAAAGATTTGGGAGCAAAAATCAATAATGAAGGATTGCCTCTTGAAGGAGGGAACTGGGGAGATGACATTCAGGATTATCACAATTTCATGCCCATTCCCCATTCTGAAATTCTGGCCAATAAAAACCTTGTACAAAACGAAGGCTATTACTAATAAAGCGCTGAATAATTAAGAAAAAAATTAAATATAAATAAAATGCCAAGCTTTCATAAATTAAAAACAGTACTTCCATTTTTAGCTATTCTGGCTGTAAGTATTGCTGGCTGTGAGAAAGCAGCGGATGAAGTAAATTTTGAGTTGAACACACCTGTGCCTAATGACTCCGATACCACACGTAAAACTTTTCGTTTCTCATTTACAGGAAATGTTGAAGCCATGGTGCTTTTTAGTGGTGAAACGGGGGAGGAATTTCGCTTTAGCCATTTATGGTTAAACTCACAAGACTTTAAAGAAAAGCTACAGGCGGAAGGAGCATATGCTGGATTGCTTGAATATATTTATGTAGACCCTACTTCCAGTGCTCAGGGACTTACTTCAGATACATTTGACATCGTTTACATGCCTTTAATTGAAGATGGCGTGTCTGTTGATTATTGCTGGACAATTCTTGAAGATAAATATGCTGGGAGAGAATATGTAAGGGCTATAAAGCCTGAAATAATGTCTACCCCTTATGATACTGTACTGAGTGTTTCATTGTCAAAACAAAATGAAAAATTAATTTCCTACAATACTGGTATCCCTATTGATGCAAATTTGAGGTATGTAGATAAACAATACACTGAAGCTGGCAGTAAAACTGCTACAATGGTTGGTACAAACGTTGGTCGTAAACAATATGAAGGAGACGGATATCAAACAGATAGGAGATACTTTGTTGATGATTATGATATTACACACTCTTATCAGGATATTGAAATAAGGGTAGGCGAAGAGTTGATACTTACTTTTGTGAGCGGAAATGCTAAAAACCTTCGCTTCAGTGTTCAGGAAGAAATGAAAGAAAAAGCTAAAAATCTGGAAATAACAGATTTCGAGCTACGGGATATTGACAATAATATCATTGAGATTAATACCATAAATTACCTCGGTGATTTCGTATTTCTAAATTATGATTTTGAACTGAAACCTAAAGAAGATTTTATACAGGGAGCCACTTATAAAATCCGTCCCATTAATACTTTTTATGGTGAATTTATCGAGTGTGTCCCTTTTCCTTAATTTTTTGAAATAACTAATTTACGCTTTAATTATAAACAATGAAATTCAATTCAAATGTCTTTTAATAAATATATAAACAGGCTTGAAAGCTACCCATATTTAAAAACCAATAGAAAATTTTTACAACAAAAGTAATACCTATTTTATACAGCTTTAATAAATGTCTCACTAAAATTAATCACTATGAAAAAACAAATTACAATTTTAATTGTGCTACTGGCATTATTTACAATCTCATCAGCACAGGTAACAACCACAACAAAAGGGACCTATGCAGTAAATAATCCAGCTGTACTCAATGGCCTTACAGATGGTGCAACCGGTAAAATTATTTTCACACCCTATGGCAGAGGACTTGATGCTGCAGCAGACAGCACAATAACCAAAACATTTGCTGCCGGTAGTGAAATGACGGCATCATATACTTTTTGGGGAATTCAGGCATTAGCAGGAACAATAATGGATATTACTGCGTATCAATTTGTAATTGATTACGATGCCGATGGACAAACAGATGGCGCTGGTGACGGTGTTATTGACGTTACAACAGAGGTATTTTACCTTTACCCCAATGCTAATGTTCGTGACCGTTCCAACGACACTACATTATTCATTCCGTTACCAGTGTTAAACTCAGGCATTGAATATGACACGCAAGTTACGGGAGACGCCGCAACTGAGGAACAAAGTATCACGGGTTTTTCATCTGATCTACCACCAGATGAAAATACAACACGGGCCATGTCAATTGACAATACCGAGAAATTCACAGGCACCCAGTCCCTGAAAATAGATGTAATTTCAGATGGTTCACAAAGTTGGAAAGCTCAACTGGGAGTTGCCGATATACCAATTGACGGTGTGGCTACCTATTTGTTTTCATTTTATGGTAAAAGAACTTCTTCCTACAACCAAAGCTGGACAATAATTCAACCATTGAACGCTGATATGCAGGTAATAGCTCCGCCAACAGGTGTACATCCGTTATTGTCTCGTGGAAATAGCACATTTGGTACTGATTGGAATAAGGTTACCTGGGAAATTCCAGAGGCTACTATACAGGAATGGAACAACGGTTTAGGTTCTACTGACACTATTAAGTATATCCGGGTAGCTATTCAACTCTCAAAAGAAACAGGTACTTATACATATTGGTTTGATGAATTTAATTTAATGAAGGTTAATTCACAAGTGTTAGAACGCTATACCCAGAGTTTTGATGGCCTCACATTATTACCTCCTGAATTTAGTTTCGCAAATCTTGCAGGTCCGATTTCTGTTGAAAACGAAGCAATGAAAATATATATGCCCGACTTGACCGGAGATTCATACGAAAATCCGGGCTGGGGTCAGCAAGTTACAATAACACTGAACCACCGTCCGGTTAGTGCAGATAATTGTCAGTTCAGATTTAGAACAAAGATAGATAACTTTGATGGTTTCTGTGTATTTGAAGCGCCCGCACCACTCACCGGGTCTGATCGCGAAACAAAAACAATGAATTTTCAAACAAGAATATTTAAAGGTGGGGAGCAAATTGACAACAATATTGCTACTGCAACATACACCGGAGTGGATAAATGGGTAAACGTATTAGTTGATTTTTCAAGTGCGTATAATGCATTGGGTGAAAATGAGAAATTTGATAAGATCATTTTTTCAGTAGGTACAAATGCCCACTACCGCAATGGAAACATATATTTTGATGATTTTAAATTCGGGCATCCACCAGTGGTTACATTTCTAAATTGGGAAGGTGTTTTAAAAACTTCTGCAGGATGGGAAATTAACGTATCGCCCACGAGAGATGCCACGGTATATCTTGTACCTGTAGGTACGGAACTTTACCTCGATTCTTTGGAAGCTGCTGTTAACAGAGGTACAGGTGTGAAACAGTTCTGCCAGGGAGGACAGGATAATGTTTTCGCAACAACAGGTTTGGGGGCTGATACAATTGTGGAATATGTTGCAGTAGCCTACAGGAGTGAAGAAGATATTTCTGATGGAACACACGCAGTATGGGTTTACCCGGAAAGTACAATTAAAAACTATACTGTAGGCAGTCTGCGCGATGGTGATGTAATTCTACCTGATGGTGACCCCAGCGAACCAGTTTGGGCTTTACAACCCTTTAGTGAGATTGTAATTCCTAATGAAAGCAACGCTGATGCTTACGAGGAGGCTTTAGCAGCAGAACCCGATGAGTACAAAGCCAGATTTAAAGCCCTTTATGATGTAAGTGCATTATACCTGCTATTCGAAATTGAAGAAATAAGTGCAGATAGTGTAATTGCTTTTCCGGTAGGTTCAATTGGTGACGTTGATACTGCAAGCCCCTGGAAATGTGATGCCATTGAACTGGTATTTGATAATGGAGAAGATCCCCGGTTAAAATCCGTTATAGCATATTCTCCTAACGATGGTAATGATGGACAAAAGCCTAGTGAAATATTAACCGGTATGTTCATTTTAAATATCCCGGAACAGGTAGATGGTAAATATTATTTTGAAATAGCAATGGGATGGACTGGCCTACGTCCTGATGGAGTACAATTAAATGATGTAATTCAGGCGGAATTTGCTACTTTTAATAATGTTGTTGGTTACGATGAGGATGCTAAATACAAATTGTGGTGGAATGGCCCAACTTATCAATCAGTAGGTATGAATGATGATATTGCATATGGTAATTTGACATTGGGAGGAGAACCATCATCATCAGCCATCTCTACACATGCCAAAAACGGATCCGATTTTAAAGTCTTCCCAACAATGGTAGAGCAAACGGCAACTTTACAGTGCGAGGATGGCATTGATGCTGTTGCTATTTATACATTAACTGGAAAATTAATGAGCCGTGAAGCAGTTCATTCAAATGAAACAACGCTGAACCTTACCGGATATCCGGCTGGTCACTACTTTATTGCTATAGAGAACAACAAAGGATTTAGTTATAAGCAAATTATTAAGAAATAGGCTTAACCCCTATTTAATTTAAAAGAGGTTACCCGAAAAGGGTAACCTCTTTTTATCTGATTTAAAATTTTAAGTATTAATTGTCATATAATCAATGTTATGTGAATGAGATTTTGTGAAATATTTAAAGTAAAAAAATTCGGTAAGGAAGGATAATATCAATTGTGACAGGGTTTAAATTCTACTTGTGAGAAAATCTGTAACATCAATAATAATTCTATAAGGAATTATTCAACTAATTGTTGAATTGAAATTTCAATATAAACATCGAATGTTTTCATTAAAAAAAAGATATAAAAAAGCAAATTTGATAAGCAAAACATTAATGGTGTTGCTCATAATTATGATGTCTAGTCTTGTAATTTTGCTGCTTGCAAGCACTTAATCTTGTGAACCTATATCCATGAAAATATCAGATGACAGGCTTCATTTTTAAAAATAAAAGAACCAACTAGCAAGAGTTTTTGAAATTAAAATAAATACATAAGAAAGATATTTAATAATTATTTAATCAATAAAAATGAGTAAATATTGCTTATTAATTTCATTAAGTTTAATAATGTGTATCACTGCATTCTCTCAGCAGAAGGATACACTTGAGCTTGGGTTAATCACAGATGAATACTGGTGGGGAGGCTTAAGTTCAATAGGATACAGTACACCTTACGATCAAAATACAAATGTAACCCATGATCTCTGGGGTAATAATAAGGGAAATCAGGCGCAACCTCTCTTATTATCAAGCAAAGGCCGATATGTTTGGAGTGAAGCACCCATAAAATATGAGTTTAACAATGGGATGCTCACAGTTACAACGAAGAATGGTAAAATTCAATCCGGAACTGCAGGGAGTAATTTACGAACAGCTTATAATTATGCAGTGAAAAACTTTTTTCCTCCCAATGGTGAAATTCCTGAAGAACTTATGTTCACTCATCCGCAGTACAACACATGGATAGAGTTGATGTATGACCAAAACGAAGAAGATATTTTAAAATATGCAAAAGCCATTATTGATAATGGATATCCCCCGGGAGTTATCATGATTGACGATAACTGGCAGGAGGACTATGGATACTGGGTATTCTCGCCCCGCCGCTTTAGCGACCCCAAAGGCATGATAAAAAAGTTACATGATATGGGCTTTCAGGTTATGATGTGGGTATGTCCTTTTATTAGTCCTGACTCCGAAGTGTTTCGCCATTTAGCAGCAGAAGGAATGTTATTGCTCGATCCTCAAAAAACACAGGATATTTTATGGGCAAACACCCAAAACAAGGCCGCAATTATACGTTGGTGGAATGGTGCAAGTGCATGTCTGGATTTAAGCAATCCAAAAGCAATGGAATGGTTTAAAGGCAGGCTTGACTACCTTGTTGAAGAGTATGGCGTGGATGGGTTCAAGTTTGATGCAGGTGATGCTCAGTTCTATACAAACGGAGTGGTCTCTCTTAAATCCGGTACACCAAATGACCATACAGCTTATTTTGCAGAGGTTGGACTTGACTATCCCTTGAATGAATACCGGGCTTCATGGAAAATGGCAGGACTACCTTTAGCCCAACGCTTAAGAGATAAAGGACATAACTGGGCTGATTTGCAGAAGCTTATTCCTGATCTAATGTCGCAAAGCATAATGGGATATACCTATACATGCCCGGATATGATAGGCGGAGGTGAATACCAGTCATTTTTGAATGCTGAGACCATTGATGAAGAATTGGTCGTCAGATCAGCCCAGGTTCATGCTTTAATGCCTATGATGCAATTTTCTGTGGCTCCCTGGCGGGTATTGTCTGAGAAAAATAATCAAATATGCCTTGATGCAGCAAAATTACATACTCAAATGGGTTATTTGTTTATTAAGCTGGCAAAAGAAGCGGCTATTACAGGAGAACCAATTGTAAAACCCATGGCGCTTGCTTACCCTGATTCCGGTTTTGAAACCATTAAGGATCAGTTTATGCTGGGCAATGATATTTTGGTTGCACCCGTAGTAGAAAAAGGTGTCAGGAGTAGAAAAATAATTTTTCCGGAAGGTAAATGGAAGGGAGATGACGGTTCAGTTGTTAAAGGAAGGAAAGAAGGGAAAGTCGTTGAAGTTAGTGTTCCTTTAGAACGCCTGGCTTATTATACGAGGCTTAAGTAATTATGCTGAGCCACAAAAATAAAAAATGTAAAACGTACAATATCAGACCGGAGACTTATTTCAGCTTTTTAATTATCATTATGAGTTTTAATATGATTTTACAGATCAGCACACATTTAGTGAAGTAATTACCAGATTAACAGAAGTAAGCCTATCCCTCATAATAAAACAGGTTATGAGAAGGAGTACATCTTATGCTTTAAAAAAAATTTATGGTTAAGGACACATAATTATAGTAATAATCCACTTTAAATAATTTTATAATGAATTTTAAACAACTATTCGCAGGACTTCTAATCACTTTATCTTTTTTATCATGCTCAAATGGTAAAGAAGGAAATAAAAAGGCAGCAAATGTAACTGAAGATACAGTGTCGGTGTTAGCCAAAACGCCACCTTTAGGATGGAATAGCTTTGATAGCTATGGTGTATATCTGCATGAAGAGGCAGCATTAGCCAACTTAGAAGCCTTTGCCGCGAAATTAGCTCCCCATGGATATGAATATTTTGTAATAGATGCAGGTTGGTTTGGAGAGTATAAATTGATTGAGGGAACGCTTTTTCCGGATGAGAAGCATGCAGAAAAGGTGAGAATTAATAAATATGGATTATTACAACCCTCTGATACTTATTTTCCAAATGGTTTGCAGGGTATAATCGACAGATGTCATGAGCTTGGGTTAAAATTTGGAATTCATTTAATGAGAGGTATCCCACGTGCCGCCTATGAAGCAAATACGCCAGTAAAAGGTACTGAGTATTTTGCCCGTGATATAGCGGATACTAACAGTATTTGTGAATGGAATCATCAGAACTATGGTGTTGATATGGATAAGCCCGGGGCACAGGAATTTTATAATAGTCTTATTAACCAAATGGCTGAATGGGGCGTTGATTTTCTAAAATATGATGATATAGTTCCATATCCAAAAGAGGTTGAAGCAGTTGCGAAAGCCATAGCTCAGTGTGGACGCCCCATGGTGCTAAGTTTAAGTCCTGGCAATCAAGTACACGATGATGCCGTGGATTTTTATAAAAAAGGGAATATGTTGCGGGTAACTCCCGACATTTGGGATGAACAAAAAGGAATTGATCAATGCTTTGCTGCCTGGAAAAAATGGCAGGGCCATGAGGAACCAGGGTTCTGGATTGACATGGATATGATCCCTTTTGGACAATTACAATTAATGAATCCTTTACCGGAAGGACTAACAGGAAACGAAGATAAATCTGATATTATACAAGGGAAAAATAATGGATTATACTCTAATGTTGAGTTATTAGCTGGCAAGGGATGGACACGATGGAGTGAATTTAGCAATGATCAAATGTATACATTTATAACCATGAGGGCTTTAGCTGCATCTCCATTAATGATGGGAGGGGACTTACCTACACTGGATAAATTTTCATTGGCGTTGATTACAAATAGCGATATTTTAAAATGTAACCAAAATGGTATTATGGGAAGCCTTGTTTATGAGAAAGATAGTGTGGAGATATGGAATGCACCTCATAGAAATACTGATGCTGGATGGGTTGGGATTTTTAACCGGTCTCATAGTACGAAATCATTGCAGTTAACAGCGGATGAGTTGAATATTGACAGCAAAAAAGACTATCATATTTATGACATCTGGGGTGAAAAAGATCTCAATAAATTTGATTTTATTATTAACCCTAACGGAGTAGTATTTTTAAAATATAATTCACTTTAGCAATGTTTTGGAGAAAAGCCTAAATATAAAGTTAAACAAGCAAAGTAAATAAGTACAATTTAATTATGCTATGAGAGAATTGGTGAGACAATTTTTTATAAACAAATATCAGAAAGAACCCCTTATTTTCCAATCACCCGGAAGGGTTAATTTAATTGGTGAACACACTGACTATAATAATGGTTTTGTGCTGCCAGCCACCATTGACAAATATACCTATTTGGCTGTTTCTCCTAATACAAGTGGTGATTACGTGTTTTATGCCTACGATCTTAAGGAGGAGTATGTAACCTCCCTGAATGAAATCAATCCAAGTGAGGTAGCGTGGGCAAACTATTTGCTGGGTGTTATCAAACAGTTTGTTAAATCAGGTAATTATGTTCCCGGTTTTAATTGTGTATTTGGAGGTGAAGTTCCCGTTGGGGCTGGCATGTCATCATCAGCTTCTATCGAGTGTGGCCTGGCATATGCCATAAATCACATATTTAATTTTGGTTTAAAAACTATTGAACTAACATTATTTGCACAAAAGGCTGAGCATGATTATGTCGGCGTTCAGTGCGGTATTATGGATCAATTTGCAGTAATGCATGGGAAAAAAAACCAGGTGATAAGGCTTGATTGCCGCAGTCTTGAATTTCGCTATTTCCCATTAACAATGAAAGATCATGAACTGGTATTGGTTAATACTGGTGTAAAGCATTCCTTGGCATCTTCCGAATATAATAAGCGCAGAGAAGAATGCCTTGAGGGTGTTTCAATATTACAAAAGTTTGATGAGTCAATTAAATCTTTGCGGGATGTAACAATTGATTTCATTAAGCAGCATAAGCATGAGCTTCCAGCGGTTGTTTTTAACCGTTGCAGTTACGTAATAGAAGAAAATACAAGGGTGCAAAAAGCTTGTGAGCAATTAGAAGCTGGTGATTTAATTAGCTTTGGACAATTTATGTATGGGTCACATGAGGGCTTGCGTGATAAATACGAGGTCAGCTGTATTGAGTTGGATGCACTTGTAGAAATTGCAAAATCGGTTGACGGAGTTCTGGGCGCAAGAATGATGGGAGGAGGTTTTGGAGGCTGCACCATTAATTTGGTTAATAAAACACAGGTAGAAACTTTTAAGCAAACTGTGCTACAAAAGTATAAGACCCCTGAAGGAAAGGAGCCTGAGATATATGGAGTAATTATTGAAGATGGAACCAAACAATTTGCACAAAAAAATGATTGATTTTACAGAACATCCGCACAGAAGATATAACCAGCTTACCGGGGAGTGGGTGCTTGTTTCTCCACACAGGGCAAAACGCCCCTGGCAGGGACAAACGGAAGATCCAGGAACTGAAATAAGGCCTGCCTATGATCCGGATTGTTATTTGTGCCCCGGAAATAAAAGAGCATCAGGTCCGGTAAATGACAATTACAAATCCACTTTTATTTTCACAAACGACTTTAGTTCATTGCTGGCAGATATTCCATCAGCTGAATACAATGAGGGATTACTAAAGGCCAAAACAGAAAAAGGAATTTGTCGTGTTATCTGCTTTTCCCCCCGTCATAACCTTACCATTCCTGAAATGAATGTAGAGGATATCCGTAAGGTAGTTGATCTGTGGGCAGAAGAATATATTAGCCTGGGTGAACAGGAGTTTATCAATTATGTCCAGATATTTGAGAACAAAGGCAGTGTAATGGGCTGCAGTAACCCTCATCCTCACGGGCAGATATGGGCTCAGTCATCTATTCCCATTGAAGCTGAAAAAGAGGGTAAGCAGCAACTGTTATACTTTATGAAGCATGGAAGCGGGTTACTGGAGGACTATCTTAAAACAGAGTTAAAGGAACAAAAACGAATTGTGCTGGAAAACGATAGTTTTGTTGCATTAGTCCCCTTCTGGGCTGTTTGGCCATTTGAAACAATGATATTACCCAAAAGAAAAGTTGCAAACCTCACGGAACTTTCATCAGCAGAGCGCACAGATTTTGCTGATATCTATAAGGAAATTACAATTAGATACGATAATCTTTTCAAGGTTTCTTTTCCTTATTCCGCGGGTATTCATCAAGCTCCTACCGATGGTGAGACACACCCCGAATGGTATTTGCACATGCATTTTTATCCTCCCTTGTTACGATCAGCCACAGTGAAAAAATTTATGGTGGGTTATGAAATGCTTGGTGATCCGCAGCGGGACATTACTGCTGAACAAAGCGCAGAACGATTAAAGGAATTATCAAATATACATTTCAAGGCTATATGAGTGAAAAAGGAAAAATATTGGTAACCGGAGGTACGGGCTATATCGGCTCTATTACAACTGTAGAATTAATAGAACAAGGATATCAGGTAATTATCATTGATAATCTTTCCAATTCTGATCGTGACACACTTGAAAGAATATATGAAATAACAGGCGTTATGCCTCTTTTTTATGAACTTGATTTAAAGAAGGAGCGTAGTATTGAAAGTATCATTTGTGAGCATCCGGATATTAAAGGCATGATTCATTTTGCGGCTGCTAAGGCAGTAGGAGAATCCGTAGAAATACCATTACACTATTACCGGAATAACATTGTTCCGTTAATTAATATCCTGGAAAGCATGAAAAATAATGCAATTTCAAATATTGTTTTCTCTTCTTCCTGTACCGTTTATGGTCAACCTGATAAATTACCCGTAACAGAGAAATCTCCCATAAAACCAGCTGAATCACCATATGGCTACTCAAAGCAGGTAAATGAAAACATTCTGAAGGATACAATTAAGGCTCATAAAGGAATTAAAGGAATAGCCCTGCGTTATTTCAACCCTGTAGGTGCACACCTGTCCGGAAAACTGGGTGAACTGCCTTTAGGAAAACCCGATAATCTTATGCCTTTTATTACACAAACTGCCATTGGTGTGAGGGATGAGTTAAGTGTTTTTGGCAACGATTACAATACCCCTGATGGAAGTTGCATACGCGATTATATTCATGTGGTTGATCTTGCCAAAGCACATATTGTGGCGTTGGAAAGAATGATCCAGAACAAAGGGAAAGCTGATTACGAAGTATTTAATATAGGTACAGGAAACGGCGTATCAGTTTTTGAGATTATAAACTCATTTGAGCGAACAACAGGTGTGCATCTGAAATATAAGATAGCCGAAAGGCGAGAAGGAGATATTGAACAAATCTGGGCAGATACTGAATTTGCCAACAGGGAATTGGGTTGGCAGGCATCATTAACACTTGATCAAATGACCCTTTCAGCATGGGAGTGGGAGAAGAATTATAGACAATCATAGACAACTTTTAATTGATGAACGGGAATTTTACACTTTTAGACTATACAATTTTTGGTCTTTACGCTATTTTAATATTGAGCGTAGGTTTATTTGTATCGAGAAATAAAAAAGGAGAAAAGAAAACTGCTGAAGATTACTTTCTGGCCAGTAAATCACTCCCCTGGTGGGCCATTGGTGCTTCATTAATTGCAGCAAACATATCAGCAGAGCAATTTATTGGAATGTCAGGATCTGGTTTTGCTGTTGGCCTGGCAATTGCCTCTTATGAATGGATGTCAGCCATAACACTAATAATTGTTGCAAAATACTTTCTTCCTGTTTTTATTAAGCAAGGGCTATACACCATTCCTGAGTTTGTTGAAAAACGGTATAACACATCACTGAAAACTATTTTGGCTGTTTTTTGGATAGCATTATTTGTATTTGTCAATCTTACATCGGTTTTGTATTTGGGAGGGAAAGCATTAGATACTATTTTAGGTATCGGTGATGGATCACGAATTGTTCCTTTTATGATTGGCCTCGCTCTTTTTGCAGCAGCATATTCAGTTTGGGGAGGTTTATCAGCTGTTGCATGGACAGATGTTATACAGGTTGTGTTATTGGTTATTGGTGGTTTGATTACAACCATTATAGCACTCAATAATGTAACACCCGAAGGAGGTACTTTCCATGGATTATCTTATGTTTTTAACGAAGCAAATGATAAGTTTCACCTGATTCTGAAAAAAGAAAATCCTGAATTCAGTAATCTGCCTGGAATTGCAATGTTAATAGGTGGGCTTTGGGTGGCTAATCTTTACTATTGGGGATTCAATCAGTATATTATTCAAAGAGCCTTTGCAGCTAAATCACTAAAGGAGGCGCAGCGGGGACTCGCATTTGCAGGATTTCTTAAAATTATCCTGCCTCTAATTGTTGTAGTGCCTGGCATCATTGCTTTTATCATGTATTCAGAGGATATGTATGGTGCCCGTGAAGCCTTTTCAAATGCAGCTGGAATTAACTACGATAAGGCCTATCCATGGCTTATTGGAACATTTGTTCCTACAGGTTTAAAAGGGCTGGTTGTGGCAGCACTCGCTGCAGCCATAGTTTCTTCACTGGCTTCTATGCTCAATTCCACTTCTACAATTTTCACTATGGATATTTATAAACCCTATATAAATAATTCGGCAGGGAACAGGCAATTGGTAACAGTTGGCCGGGTTACTGTTTTAGTTGCCCTTATAATAGCCACATCGCTGGCCAATAAAATGGGGTCAATACCACAAATGTTTCAATACATACAGGAATATACAGGGTTAGTGAGCCCGGGTATTCTTGCAGTGTTTTTAATGGGATTGTTTTGGAAAAAAACCAATGTTAAAGGAGCAATAGCAGGTGTGCTCATTTCAATACCTGCAGCACTGGCGCTGAAGTTTTTGCCAATAGATATGCCTTTTATAGATCAGATGCTTTACACATGTTTGATAACAATTGTGGTCATTTTGTTTGTGTCGCTAACAACTGGTGAAGGAGATGATAATCCCAAAGGCATTCCTTTGCTGAAAGAAACATTCTCAACAGGCAGAAATTTTAACATCAGTGCCTATTTAATTCTGATAATCATCGCTGTGTTATATATTGTGTTTTGGTAAAATTTAGTTTTAGCTTCATTTTTTAGTTAATTTAGTAGTTTTTAAGTTACTGCCCCATTAAATTTAATGGGGCAGTTTTTTAATTGCTTCACTTTCATTCGAAAGTTTTTGAAATTTTTATCCAGTAAAACTGGAGTTTAGTTAATTTTTTTAATTTAATCATCTGATTTAAAACTGTGTTATTTATAATTAATAATGATGAAGATAGTGGCATATTATTCAAGTAGAAAATTGATTAAGACAAACCCTGGTAATTTATGAAAAAAATCATCTTATTCCTGTCAGCTGGATTATTTATCCCGCTTAAAAAAGTGGACAACTTACTTTTTAGAGCAAAATTAGGATACAGCTATTCGCTGATAAGGGAATCCTTTAACAATATCAATTCCAATTCCTACGGACTAACATTTGGATTTGGAGTTGAACGAAAAATAATTCGTCATTTCCGGATTTACTTTGATTTATCCTATAATTTTCAAAAAACAAAAAAATCGGAGTTCAGGCACTTTGACATGACAAAACTTTCTGTGGGTTTTATCTTCTAACAAGGGCATTGATTTTTAAATTCTTCCAAACCATACTTCAATATATTAAATAAATAAATATGAAAAAGATAATCCTTATCGGAGTTATTTCAATACTGTTTATAAGTGTACACGCACAATTTATTGATAATTACGGGATAAAACTCGGCGTAGGATTATCAAACCAATACTGGCAGTATAAAAATGATATGTTTTCACATTTATCAGAATGGAATGAGAATAAAACAGGGGTTATCGGCCAGATATATGCTGAAAAAAAGATAGGCAAACATCTGTCATTCCAACCTGCAATAGGATATATTCAGAAGGGTTTTACAGATGATCTTACCATAGCAACTCATGAGGAGGAGGCACTTGCTGTAAAAGATAATCGCGTAATATTACATAATCTGGCCCTGGATCTGGCATTTAAAGCAATACCTTTTAATAAGGATTTTAAACCCTATCTTAAACTTGGCCTGCGTACAGATTATCTTATGGGTTATCGTAGTGTATTGGTTAATTTCCAGGGAAAAGACCATGAAATGGACACCAAACTTTATGATGATTTCAATAAGTTTACACTGGGAGCAATTCTTGGTGTGGGAATTTCCTATAAAGACTTGTTATTTATTGATCTGAATTATAATCCTCCCCTGACAAAGAATTTCGAATCAGACTTGTTAGCAATAAATGACAGGTTGTTTAGTCTGACCTTTGGTGTGAATATAAATCAGTTGATAAAACAAAAAAATGAATAACCTTCAGCTTTCGTTCGGATAAACTGTTGCTGAAGAAAAGCATGATCAAAAAACTCATTACAACAGGTAATGAAAAGAAATTAGGCCTTTTTTCAAATATGCCTTAATACTCCACCTCCTCCGGGGTAAGTACCCGGTATTCCCAGGGTCCGAGCGTCATGCCATGCTTTTCTCTTAAAGCGATTTCCTGTCCGGTAAATACTTCATTATAATCGCCGGTAATTTTCTCGTGGTTGAGCTCTATCTGCTGTTCTGTGCCAGTAAGGTTAATCAGCACAATAACCTTATTTTCATCCTTTGCGCGGATAAATGCAGTAACAGCTTCATCATTTCCGGTTTCAAGGAAAATGGCTTCGCCACCGGCAGCACCGTTGTGCAGGGCCTGGTTTTCGGTTTTCATATCATTTAAAGTGCGGTAAAAGTCGGTAAACGGACTTTCTTTCCAGTTGATAGGATCTTTGGTGAAAAATTCAAGCATCTTGTCAAGCCCCACTTCCTGAGCATTATAGATTAAAGGCATTCCGGGCACTGTAAAAGAGAGTACGGCAAAGGCTTTGGCTCCTTCGCCATAGCGGTCGAATACGGTACCTGCCCATGAGTTTTCATCGTGGTTGGAAGTAAATTGCAAAAGGTAAGAGTCAGTTGGGTAAACAGAATCTACCCATTCAAAATGCGCGCGCACAGCGGTAGCATTCTCATTGCCCTTGCCAATTTCATTCATGATGTGATGGAATTTCCAGTCGTAAGTGGCATCAAAAGCCGTTTCGTTAAGCTCCGGCTGATCGGATTCGGCTAACATAAATACAGGCTTAACACTATCGAGCACAGGTTTTAGCTCTTCCCAAAACGATACAGGTACCATATGGGCTACATCGCAACGGAAGCCGTCTATGTTTTTCTCTGCCACCCAAAATTTCATGGCGTCCATCATGTATTGGCGAAGTTCAGGGTTCTCATAATCAAATCTTATTACATCAGTCCAGTCGAATGGTGAGATGAAATTACCCACTGAGTCTTTCATGTAGAATTCAGGATGGGTTTCTGTTAAAGGGTTATCCCACGAGGAATGATTGGGAACCCAGTCTATGATGATCTGCATATCTTTGGCATGAATGGCAGAGACCAGGCTTTCAAAATCTTTCATGGTACCAAATTCAGAATTAACATCATAATAATCCTTCACCGAATAATAACTACCCATTGGTCCTTTACGGTTTTTCTCGCCAATAGGATGTATAGGCATGAGCCATAAAATATCCACACCCAGGTTTTTTAATCGGTCAAGTTCTGCCTCTACTGCCTCAAAAGTACCTTCCTCCGAAAACTGACGCACATTCACTTCATACACAGTAGCATCGCGGGTCCATTCGGCATGGTTGAAACGATAATTCTCCACAAGGTTTTCATCCTGTGTATTTACCGGCGTATTGCATCGCTGAAAAGCAAAAACAGAGAAGAATATAAACAGGATCAAATGATGGCGCACAAGGAAAATACTTTTATCTTTCATTTTAGTTACGTTTTGGGTTTAACGATAAACATAAGTCAAATGCTGAATGTTTATACATTTCTGTCCTCGTAACTTATGTTTATTAACACAACCGGGTTTAATTCCAAACAGCTCTTTTTCCTGCAAAATAAAGAACACCTGTATTCAGCATGGCGAGGTAAGTGAAACCTGATAAGAAGATAAGCGTGGAAGGAAGATCGGTTTTGGCTAATCCAAACACCCAGAAAGAAGGAAAGATGGAGAATAAATATATCCACTTTCCATTGAAAAATAAAATAACTATGGGCACCATCACCAGCATCATTGTGACTTTGAGCATAGCCATGCCTTCGATCTTATTTTTGGCAAAAAGCGCAATGAGTAACATAAATACCGGCACATTTGCTGCCGAGAGCAACCCTGTCTGCAGCAAATTGATCCACGAAAATGTATAAAGCCCTGCCATAGATAAGATAGCTATGGAAGATACAAAGCTGAGTGTCAGCAGGCTGATCATTCGCGAAACGAGCATCCCGGAAATAGATACCGGTGTAACCCTGATGGCGGTGAACAAACCCGCTTCTTTTTCGTCAAGGAGCAGAAAGGCCACCACTATGCCGGGCAAAATAGCCCCCAGCAATCCCATAAATACGGTTATGGACAAATAGTAATCTGTAAGTGCGGGAATAAAGGGTACAAGAGCTGGTATTCCAAAACGCAACAGCAGTATAATCAGCACCGGGGAAAGCAGCATCATTAAAAGGGTGGGATCCCGTTGCGTGTTTTTTACGTCACTCTTAAAAATAGCGAAATATTTATTCATCCTGTGCTCCTAACTTTTATGTAAAATTCTAACTTTATAACTGTGCAGTGCATGATAATATCCCAACACCATCCATACCAACAGGTAACTGATGCCATATATGATTTCCCACACCATGGCATTTGAAACTGAGGCTTCAAAAAGCACCAGGCAAGCCTGGGTGGGAATCAGGTATAAGAGCGGGGAATGCCAGAGGTCAAAAAAATCGAGAAAAGGAAGACATACCGGGGCAAGCACAACAGGCATCATAAGAAAAAACTGGTTGAAATTCTGCACGTACGACACACCTGAAACAGCCACAAATACGAATAGAATTGCGCTTGCCAGCACAGCAAAAACAAATATGGGCAAATTTAATGTAGCAGGCTGCGCGGCAAAAATAATTAACAGGCTGCACACCAGCGCCAGCAGGGAAAATGATATGGCCTTTGACCACAAATGCCTGTTGGCCGGCATGGGGGTTACTGCCAGCACCTGGTGAATGCGGGCATCTTTTTCAAATAATACAATCACTGATACAAATAAGAATCCATACATAACCGGGTCACTGAACACCAGGAAAACCACCAGCTTTTCATTCACCCCTTCGCCCCATAACCACAAGGAAATACTGTACACAGCAGTAATTCCTAAAGCAATTCCTATGATGCCGTATTTCATCATGAGCAGGAGATCCCATTTGATGTTGTTGGCTAATTTTTTCATTATTAGTTAATGATTTGTAACCAGTTTTTTGCCGGTAATTTTTACAAAAACATCATTCAGGGAAGCTTCACGCGAATGCATGCTCATAATTTCTTTGTTGCGAATAATCGCATGAAAATCCTTATTCTCTCCAAGGCTCCCCAGGTTAAAATCCCGGCTTGTAAGCTGTCCGTCCATAAACTCAACCGTAAGCGTGGGTTTGCCATATTTCCTCTTCAGGTGCCTGGGCGTATCTTCGGCCATAATCTGCCCATCGTGGATAAACGCTACCCTGTCGCAAAGCTCATCAGCATCGTACATGTTGTGCGTGGTAAGAAAAATAGTTTTGCCCTGTGCTTTTAATTCCTGTATCATATCTTTCATGTTTTTTGCATTTACAGGGTCAAGCCCTGATGTGGGTTCATCAAAAAAAAGAACTTCCGGGTCATGGATGAGGGCGCGTGCAAAATTCAAACGCATTTTCATGCCTTTGGAATAGTCGCTGGTTTTTTCCAGCGCGGCGTCCTGTAAACCAACCCGACTTAGAAGACTTTTTAGATTACAGGAAGGTTTATCATAGAGCGAGGCAAACAGCTGGAGGTTTTCCAATCCGCTTAATTTTGGGTAATGGTTTGGCAACTCAAACCCTACTCCGATATGGTTAAAATAGGCATTTCCCCATTTCCCGAGTGTTTTTCCCATTACCGTTACACTACCCCCATATCCGCTGATAAGCCTGGTAAGTATTTTCTGTGTTGTGCTTTTACCGGCACCGCTGGGTCCTAAAAAACCATAAATCTCTCCTTTCTCAATGCAAAAGGAGATGCCGTGCAAGGTTTCTTTTTCTTTGCCGGGATAGGTGAAAGTTAAATCCTGTGCCTGTATCATATTTCTATGCTATTTTTTTTAGAGATACCATTTTTCAATAATTCCCCTGACCACTCCAACACTTTATCTATTTCGGCATCTGAAATGGTGAAAAGTGGCCTCCGCTGACGAATATTCTCTTCAAAATCCACATGATATTCCCGCGCAACGTAATCATACAACCAAAGCTGCATATGGAATACATGAAAGGCGGCAAACAACGCATCCGGAAATTGAAGGTGCTGCCGGTATTGGGGTAAACTCAGGATTAGTTTTGTCTGGTCGATTAATGTATTATAATGTTCCCCGATAATATCAGAAACCTCTGTATGATCCTTTTCATGCATAATGCGGTAAAGAAAACCCCCAATCACCGGATAGCGGCTATCAAATTCAATTTTATTTCGAAAATTCTTTTTCAAAAGTCTGAAAAAATCCATCTGATCATCTTCAATAAGCACTCTGAGGGTGGCAAGCCTTCGTTGAGTGGCTTCCTTTAAAAGAAAAGAAAATAATTCCTTCTTACTGGCGAAATAACGGTAAAATGAGCCTTTGGCCAGCCCCAGACGTCGGATAATCTCCGAGAGTGAAGCATTTTGATAGCCGTTCAGAGCAAACTCCTGGTAGGCTAACTGGAGTATCTCTTCCTGCCGTTCGGGTTTTAGATTATAAAATGTTTGTGTTGTCATAAGCTTTAGCGACTATATGGTCGCAAAGATAATACAAAATGCGAACAGGTGGTCGCTTTTTTGAGAAAATAAGTACTATTATGTTTAGCTATCGGTAACTCCCAGTAAAACAGGTGTTTTTAAACAATACGGTTTTTGATCCTGACACGAGATCAATCAGTTAATCTTCAGGAGCTTATATTTGAAATATAATAATGAACAGGAGATAACAGATAACTAAGCAGGCATTTTGAATATCTGCTCATTATAACATCTTCTATTGAACTTACAACTTAATCTATTGCATCATCCAACTGCGATAATATTGATTCTTCCAGTTTACCAGTTGAAGGGTTACACCCGAATTGGGAATAATATTCTCCATGGTATATGCCTTTAACAATGTCCCGGCTTTTTCAAATTCTTCAATATTTTCATAAGTGAAAAACTGGGTGGAATTATCATTCCAATGACCTGAGGAACTGATAGGATAAGGAATAACGCCTTCTCCGTCAAAAGAAAAGGGTTTAATGTTAAGACTATCCAATAATATTGAAGAGAAGTCACCACAATGGAAGGTATTATCAGTATTAGTGCCACAAATAAAGGCAAAGGAATTTTCCGGATAGCGAAACCAGGTATTGGCTTCTATTTGTGTAAAGGAAGTGTCTGCAGGGGTTAAAGAAACCTTTTCGTCTGATATATGAAGATTGTAGCTGTCAATTTCTTCGCCATTTACAAGCACAAGTTTTTGAATATTTTCCGACAGGGGAATTCTGGCACTGGCAGGTCCAAGGGCTGTGAGGCAGATTTCATGTTCAATGATGCTGTCGAATCTGACAATAAGTGTATAATCATCAACTTCTTCAGTTATGGCTATTCCAAAATTTATGCAGGGATAAATTTTAGTGGTTTGAAAATGTAATTCTAATGAAGGGATTTGATTTTCTTCTACAAAGGTTTCCCGCGGCCATAAAACCAGGTCAGTATCAATGGAATGAACACGGGTATAACTTTTGAATTTCTTTTCATCTTGCGGCTCTCCCTTTAATTTATCCTCACAAGAGGAAAAAACTAATAAGGGGATTAGTAAAAAGCACAAAGCAAAATGATGGGTTATATATAATTTTTTCATAATACATAAATTTTAAGGTCTTTCTACGAAGATGCAAAAACCATACAAGAGGTTGCGTATAAAGAAGCTACCTAAAAATCTATTGTTTCACTATTGGAATAACTTTCCGAACACCTTTTCGGTTTTCGAGTTGTAAGATATAATTGCCACGCTCCAGGTTTCGGGTATCAAGAACAGCACTTTCATTAAAGTAGGTTTGATTCATTCGGATTTTCCCGGCAATATCACTAATAATGACAAACCCTTCAAAATTTTCAGCAACAAGATGGAGGCGATCATCAAAAGGCACAGGAAATACCTGAACCTTATCATTATTGCCTATGGAATTTTGCAAGTGTGTGGCATTTCTGTATTCAGGAGTAAGTGTAATATCTTTAGGAGGTATCGTAACAGACGTTTCCGCAGAGAGCGGATCATCCAGGTACATTGTTTTACCCTGCCACTGATAAAAAGCCATTCCTTCTTCAGGGTCCCCGGCTACTATCTGAACGCTTTCACCCGCCTTATAACTTCCTGATCCGGAACCATTATTAATGGTAAGCATGTACACGGGAGGCACATCATATGCCGTACATAACATCTGGTTTCGATCCTTACTTGTGGCCTCGGCCTGCGTATAATCGCCTTCCAGGTACAACACCATCCTGTCAAGGGCATGGTTATTAGAACGGCCGGAAACCTGGATAGTATAAACTCCGGGATTGTTAAACGTAGCATAAATCTGATGTGCATCATTGTCACTGGTTCTTGTGCTCCAGGTCCAGCTGGTTGTGCCGGAGCTGTACACTTTCATCCAGCCACCAGAGGAAGAACCGTTTACCACCACATCAGATTGCACAAATTTTCCTCCTTTGGGGTATTTAATGGAGTTTCCGTTTTTGGCAAAGAAATCATCAGCGCCAGGTATTCTCAACCATGAGTCATTGCTTTCGGTAGGGTCTGTGCCATGTGTAATTTTTGAATGCCACTGAAAACGATACGTCCCGGGCGTATTGATTTTTACTTCATATTCAAGCAAACCATTTCCGGGAGAATTAAAATTATTACCTCCATTCCAAATGTAATAGGAAAATCCTGTGAATTCATTCAACGTATTTTCCTCCAGCCATCCATTATCACCTGGTTGAGATTCAACTTCTATCACCACAATGCCATTTTGTTCTTCAAATTTTGCACCCGCACATCCGGTCAGTATATTCTCAGCAGTAACCTCAATATAAACAACAACAGATGATGATAGCCCCTCCGCATCCGTTACCGTGAGCATTGCCGTGTAATTGCCATCGGCGGTATAAGTGTGGCTGGCTTGTGCACCCGTAGCAGTATTTCCATCACCAAAATCCCATGCCCAGGATGCAATACTGCCATCGGGATCATTTGAAGCAGAACCATCAAAGTCAACGGTTAATGGTGCAATCCCTGCAGTTTTGTTTACAGAAAATGAGGCCTGCGGAGCCTGGTTTATACCGGCAGCATTGGTAACCAGCACCACCCAATCTGAAGACTTTTCTGCAGGAGCCTCCCCGAGGGAATGGTTGCCAGTGCCGGATACAGAGGTTACGCTTCCATCTTTTAGTACACCACCTGTGCGGGGATTAAACCATTTTATATGATAATTTTCATCATTATCCAATTGCAAACTTACAGTGCCTCCTTCCCGAAGATAAATTACATAGATTTCACCAGGATTGGCAAAGTTCCAGGCATCAGCATTTCCTGCGATCAGTTCATTATGCGCATCCATGGTCCAGAAAGGAATCTGATTATCACTAAAAAACTGTAAGGCATAACGCACGTAATCCCAGCTTTGATCGCGGCTGCGGTAATCCTGTGCCGACAGATCACTGTGCGGCAGCGAATATCCAAAATAATATTCTACACCTGCTCCACCAGCCATCAGGTTGCCCCAAAGAACCTGTTTACGAATATCATTAATAGAAGGAGAACCCGCATATGTATCGTCGGGGACACCAATATTAGCCCCGCCCTGTTCGTCGTTGGCCACTACCCACTTTTTTCCTGCAGCAGCAGATTTAGTGACCCATTTAGCTGTTGAAGCATATACATTGTTCCAACCTGTTTGCACAGATGCCCCTGTAAGCAGAGATTTATCTCCCAACAGGGGCGTATAAATTTCATCCTGTTCACCAGGATAGGTATGAATAACAATATGATGATGGTACGGATCAATGCTGCTGATATACGCTGCCATATCTTTGCGCTGCTGATCTGTCTGATCACTGTTTTCTTCACCGAGGTTCCAGTTTAGTGCCAGGTGATAACCATAGCGGGCTATCAGTTCACGATAGTAAAGCTTACGGTTTGTGCCTACATTGCCATTATCCAGCAGCAGTTCGTTTTCCGTCTCCTGTGTTTTAAAATGCAGGTACATGCCTTTTTCCATGGCATGGTCAAATACAATTCCCCATTGGTCAAGCTTTGATGCATCAAAATGCTGTTGACCGCCTTCGGTAACCCAGGGAAATATGTTTTTATCATCACCGGAAACACTTAGTGTTAAAAATGAAAAAGCATTCAATCCCTCGCTGGCAAGATAATTTACTGCACCAATGATTTCTGTTCCCAAGTTTTCCTTCCAGGCAGGGTCTCCCGTATTCCAGTCACCGGCATGCGGTGCCCATGATTTCCTTCGGTCACCATTGTCAGGGGTATTATCAAAGTCCTCATATGCGAGGAAGTTTTCCGGTGCATCCGGACCTCCTTTAAGAAAATATTCGCCAGTTTCGGCAAAGCGAAGGTAATGTCCGCCAACATATTCCAGACGGCCTTTGGCACGAAGGTCACGTCCGGTTTTATCTGTATCTGAAATGGTAAAAGAACCCGATTTACCATCTATGGGCGGTACAGGTTTGCCATCTTCATCTCCGGAGATCACGGCAATCCCCTGCCCTATCCGGTAGTTTGCTTCCCAGTTCCATGTTCCGGTAGCGTCGGGGGTAAAATGTACCCGCCATATATTCCCGGACTGTGCACTGGATTCTGCAGCATTTCCATCCGTGGCAAAATAACCCGGAACATTGTAACTTTTTGTTCCATTGGTGAAGGTAACCATCAAGCGATAATCCATAAAAGGATTTGGATTGACATCAGTTTCTGAGTGCGACGGGCCATCAAATGAAAGTGTGATCTTGTGCCATTTTTTCAACTCCCCATCCAAGGTAACCTCACCTGTTCCCGGGTTGGCCGGGGGATCATAACCCGTACCGGAATTACCACTACTTTCGTTTATCACATTAAAGTCAATGGAATATGGGCTTCCCGTTATACCGCCACCATCAGCTTCGCTGTATGGTGTTACCGTAACGGTATGGCTACCTGTGGAAGGTGTCCAGCTGTGATAATCCCCCTGGTTATCTCCCCTTAGGGCAAATGGAGCATTATTTTCGATGGCTTCAGAAACATTGCCGTTTGGGCCTATATTCGCTTCATCGTATTCAAACTTTACGCTTCCCGGATTTCCGCTTACATTGGCCCTGATATTCAACATGGTACCTGTAGAACCAAGGTCTATAGTATGATTATCCGTAAGGGTGAATAAATCCTGGTCAGTACCGGCATCCACAAGGGTAAGACTGGTAACGGACTGGCTGTAGGACGATAAAAAGCTGAAAAGAAGAATGATAAAAAGGGGATTTCTCCTAAAGATTAAAAACATGAACTTGCGCATAAGGGCTGCTTTGATTAATGTATCAATTTAATTGATAAAAATACTAATTCAGGAGATAAAAGTAATTAATTTAATGACAAAACAATTATAATAATGTTGCATTTTTTTGTGAATTGTATATTTACAGACCATTAGTTATATGTAGAAATTTCTCCATGCTTGTGGAAGAATGTTTATGATAACCATCCGTCCTCGAATTAATATTAAACTGACTTACTGAAAGTTAAATATTGAAAAGAATTCTGGCATGAATCTTTAAAATATTTTTTAAACTAAAATAAATCAGATTATGGCATTATCACTGAGTATAACATCATTTGAAGAAA
>JBEPYD010000011.1:26733-28301 GCA_041641575.1 Bacteroidales bacterium | reverse complement strand
GTAGTCCCTATGACCTGCCATTTGAAAACTTAAGTACAAATGCTGATGAATACTACTGGGACTTCGGGGATAACACCCAATCCAAACAGGAAGCTCCTTACCATGTGTTTTTTAGTACAGATAATTACAGCTCGCAGGAATTTGATATTTATTTACGCAGTACTTCTGTGGAAGGATGTACAGATGATACTGCGGGCCATATTACCGTGCATCCTTCACCCATAGCAGACTTCTCTGTTACACCTTCCCTGCGGTATTTTGGTTTTGACGGCGCTGAATTTACAATTTTTAATGATACAGAGGAAGGATCCTGGGATTATGAATGGTCATACGATAATGGTGACAGTGCTTTTGTAAAAGATCCTACACCCTATAATTACGACCACTGGGGCTCGTATGATATTACTCTCAATGCATTTACGGACCATTGTTCCAACAGCATCTCACAACCCATTATTATTCTGCCTCCCATACCCTTTGCTCATTTTGATTCCTCTTATTCGGCCTGTGCTCCAATTGAAATGAATTTCCGTAACAATTCTTTGTGGGGTAATTCATACCTTTGGGAGTTTGATGATGATCAAATATCAACTGAACAGCATCCCACACATGTTTTTGATGAAGCCGGTATCTACAATGTAAAACTTACAGTTGAGGGAGACGGAGGAAAGGCTTACCATTATGAAACCGTAACAGTTTATCCCAACCCTGAAGCCAAGTTTGCCATTGAGCCACAAAATGTGATGCTGCCGGATGCAGTAGTAAAATGCTACAGCACATCAAAGCTGGCAGATAATTACTACTGGACATTTGGAGATGGAAAAGTTGCCATAGAAGAACATCCTGAGCATTTATATGATGCATTGGGCGCTTATGATGTGTCACTAACCGTTTGGACAGAAAACGGTTGCCGGGATTCTCTCTTCCTTAAAGAAGCCGTGCTGGTAGAAGGTGAAGGCTTTCTTGAATTTCCAAATGCATTTACACCAAACCTAAGCGGCCCTGCAGATCCATATTATGATCCTTCAGATCTAAATAATGATGTTTTCTTTCCTGTACATGAAGGTGTAAAAGAGATACATCTTGAAGTTTACAGCCGGTGGGGAGAATTAATCTTCACTTCAGACGATGTAAACAAAGGCTGGAATGGCTATTTTAATGGTAAATTAGTTCCCCAGGCAGTTTATGTTTATAAAGCAAAAGGCACATTTTACAATGGAAAACCATTTAACAAAGCCGGTGACATTACAGTGCTACATAATCCAATGAATCCGGGACAATAAATTGAACAACGCAAAAGAAAAAAGCTTCCATAAAATGACTAACTTTGTGCCTTAAAAATATATTATGGCACTAATAAAATCAGTTCGGGGCTTTACTCCCACATTTGGTGATAACTGTTTTTTGGCCGATAATGCAACAATTATCGGAGATGTTAAAGTTGGTAATGATTGTAGTTTTTGGTTTCAAACAGTTGTGCGTGGTGATGTTAATGCCATTCGCATTGGCAATAAGGTCAATATACAGGATGGAAGCACATTGCATTGCCTGTATGAAAAGTCAATTAT
>JBEPYD010000011.1:0-26723 GCA_041641575.1 Bacteroidales bacterium | reverse complement strand
CATGGGCGCCATTGTAATGGACCATGCAGTAATAGGCGAGAATTCTATAGTTGCTGCTGGATCTGTTGTACTTGCCGGCACAAAAGTAGAACCAAACAGTATTTACGCAGGCGTGCCTGCCAAAAGAACCAAGGAAATAAATCAGGAGCAAACCAAAGAGATGATTGAAAAGATTGCAAATAATTATGTGATGTATGCCGGTTGGTATAAGGAGTAACCCTTTTCTCTATCCTACTTCCACAAATTTTGCTGCTGTATTGGAATTTTCTTTTCAAAAAACATTTTAGAAATCTTTGGAAAATAAGGTGTATAATCTGAAACAAAAAAGACATCTTCTTTCATGCCTTGTTTTCCGCTCGTGAGCAAATTATTTGTTTCCAGATTTGCTTTCAGTGCTGCAGCAACTATTTGAGCGCTATCAAGCACCTCCTTATCAAAATTATAAAATTTGCTTATCTGGTTTTTTATAATGGGATAATGTGTACAACCTAAAATAAGTGCTTCAATGTTCTGAATGCCTGCGTCTGATAAGTATGCGCGGATTATGGCATTGCTTATGTCATCAAATACAAAACCTTCCTCAATCATAGGAACCAACAGAGGGGTGGCAAGTGATACAATATTTTTCTCAGGCGCTTTTGCCTTTATTTTCTTTGGATATGTACCACTTGAAACCGTGTTCTTCGTTCCTATTACACCAATATTTTTAAAGGAGCTGTTGGCAACATAATCAATCACCGGATCTATTACATTCATGGTTAGTGCACGGCCGGATATATGCTTTTTTACCTGTTCAAAAGAGAGCGCGGAGGCTGTATTGCATGCAATAAGGACTATTTTACATTTTGATTCCAGAAGAAAGTCTGCAATTTTTTCTGAATAATACGTGATGGCATCTGCAGACTTATCGCCATATGGCAGGTGTATGGTATCTCCAAAATAGATAATTTGTTCTTCGGGGAGCAATTGTTTTACAGCCCTGGCTACTGTTAAACCGCCAAGGCCAGAGTCGAAAATACCTATGGGATTATTTGATGTCAATGCAATGGTATAAAAAAGGCCATTTTTACATTAGAAAAATGGCCTTAAGTCCTGAAAAAATGTTTTATTCAATGCCCAGCTTGGCTTTTACCAAAGGCATAATGTCTTCGCTTTCGGGCGACTGGTAAACCAAAGCACCGGAACCCGAGTCGAAAATATACATGAAGTTATTCTCTTTGGCTACTTCAGCAATGGCTTTGTTTGCTTTGTCAAAGATAGGACGGAATAATTTTGTCCTTGTATTTTGCAAATCCTGTTCAGCCGTCATCTGAAATTGCTGAATGCGTTGCTGCATTTCCTGCAATTCAGTTTCGCGCGTTTGACGAATAAGGTCAGACATTTCTTCTGCTTCATTTATGTAATTTTCATACTTATTATTAAGCTCAACCTGCATTTTTTCCAGCTGAGTTTCCAATTGCTGGGTATGTTTTCTGAGCTGGGCCTGCGCACTGTCGCTCTCAGGCATGGCTGCAATAAGTTCCTGGGAGTTAACGTGTCCCAGTTTAATTTTGGTTTGGGCATGGATACCTGCAAAAGGTATAACTGCTAATAATAGTACGCTTAAAAATAATTGTCTCACGAGTTAAAAATTTAGTTATTTGTATTTATAATAATATGCTTATAGATTTCTCAGTCAAAAGACCCACCAAAAATTCTCTTTAGGGGATTAGAAAATTTCTACAAATGTAGAAAATTAATTCTTATAACCTAACCGGGTAAGTACTTCATCTGATTTATCAAACTTTGGATCGTTGTAAAGCATGCTCATACCGGCAGAAGTATCAAATATTACGGCATATCCTCCTTCTGTGGCAATTGATTTTACCGTAAGGTAAATTTCATCCTGTATTGGCTTAACCAATTCTTCACGCTTTTGAAAGAGTGCACCTTGCGGTCCGAAGTATTTTTTCTGAAGTTCTTTTACTTCTCTTTCTTTACTGATGATTTCTTCTTCTTTTTTTCGCTTCATTTCTTCCGTAAGCAAAACTTTCTCTGACTGAAATTCTTTGTAAAGCCGATCAATTTCTGCAATTTCTTCTTCAATTTCTTCCTGCCATTGCTCGGAAAGCTGGTCAAGTTCATCCTGCGCAGCCTGATAGGCTGGAATATTCTGCAAAATGTAATCAGTATCTACAAAAGCATATTTCTGTGCTTGCAAAGCCATGGTGGTGATAAAAAGCACGCCGGCTATAATTCCTAATTTTTTCATATGTTTGTTTTTTTAATATTAACAATAAATTTCTGCAGACAAATACAGAGATATTAAAATTGCTGACCAATAACAAAATGGAACTGGCCTCCACTTATTTCTGCTGCTCCCGGAGTTCTGTCAAACCCATATCCCCAGTCTATACCTAACAGACCAAACATGGGGAGAAAAGCACGTAATCCAACACCAGCAGAACGCTTCACTAAAAACGGGTTAAATGATTCAAAATCATACCAGGCATTACCTGCTTCCAAAAACCCAAGCGCAAATACGGTAGCCTGTGGGTTCAGCGAAATGGGATAACGCATCTCAAGTGTATATTTGTTGTATATATTTCCCCAGCGGCTTCCATCAACAACGGGCGTAAGGGAACTATTCTCATAACCGCGCAAAGCAATGGTTTCTCTACCCACAAGGTTATAACCCGTCATTCCATCGCCTCCCACATCGTAGCCTTCAAACGGAGAAGGACCTAAGTCATTGTTATAATGTCCGAGGAAACCGAAATGCGATTTGGTAGCCAAAACAAGATTTCCAATCAATTTTAAATACCAGTCGGCCTTAAATGTCCATTTATGATATTCAATGAATTCATATCGTTTATCCGGCCCCATGCTTGCATAGTCTTTATCCTGGAATAAAGAATATGGGGGTGTAAGCTGTAATCCAAGCGTAAAGGAGGATCCGCGCCTGGGGTAAATGAGCTGATCAACAGAATTCCGGGCAAGTGTGGTACGGAAACTTAAATTATGAGATGTACCATTGTTAAAGGGAAAACTACTGTAATACTCATTCAGTCTGTAATTCTGGTAACTAAGTTCGTGATACAAAGTAAAAAAGTCATCTGGCCATCTTAATCTTCTTCCTAACCCTACCGAAGCTCCCCGGGCAATCATATATTCATCGGAAGGTTGAAAGATTTGTCCAAAAGAACCACCTCTTTCTGCACGGTTTATTTTAGAGTAGAAAAGAGAAACAGAAAATGAATTGGGTTTCTTGCCTCCGAACCATGGTTCAACAAATGTCATGTTGTATGACTGGTAAAGCTTGCCGTTTGACTGAGCCCTGATGCTAAGGGTCTGTCCATCACCGGAAGGAACAGGTCGCCAGGCTTTCGGATCGAATAACCGGGAGGCTGAGAAATTTGAAAACCTAAGCCCAATGGTTCCTACCAGCATTCCTGCTCCCCATCCACCGGAAACTTCCAGCTGGTCATTGGCACGCTCCACGAGTTTATATTCAAGATCTACAGTACCATCGGCCTGGTTTGGAATGGGATTGGGCTCTATTTTTTCAGGGTCGAAATGGCCAAGGTTTGCCAATTCCCGCACGGTACGAATAATGTCGCTTTTAGAAAATAGTTCTCCTGGTTTGGTACGAATTTCACGGCGTACCACATGTTCATTTGTTTTGGTATTACCTGTAATAATAATTTCGTCAATACGTGCCTGCTTGCCTTCGTAAATGCGCATTTCCAGGTCAATGGTATCGTTCTCAATATTTATTTCCACAGGAGTAACCTGGAAAAACAAATAGCCATTATCAAGATAAAGCGAACTAACGGCATCTTCCTCAATCTGTAGTCGGTTATCAAGCAACTGCTGATCGTAAATGTCACCTTTATTAATCCCCAATACAGAGTTCAGAATTTCAGATGGATATTTTGTGTTGCCTACCCAGGTAACATCACCAAAGTAATACTGGTCTCCTTCCAGAAGGTGAATGTAAAGATTTATTCGTTTCTCATTTACCCGCTCTATCGAATCTGCTAATATCGCAGCATCCCGGTATCCGCTTTCGTTATAAAAGGTAATCAGGCTTTCCTTATCTTCTTTAAAATCACTCCGGATATATTTTGAAGGTTTGAAAAAATTAAGATTTCTCTTTTTTGTATTTTTCATTACCCGGCGTAATCTTCTTTCTGAAAAAGCTTCATTACCAGTTATATATATTTCTTCAATCTTTACCTTGTCGTTTTTATCAATCTGTATATTTAAAGATACCCGGTTTGCATAAGTGGTATCATCTTTCATTACCATTTCTACATCAGTATTGTAAAAACCTTTCTCAACGTAGTAATCACGAATGATTTTTTCCGTATTACCAAGTAAATTGTCGGTAATCTGGCTACCATTGCGCAATGATATTTTTTCAAGAATATCTTCCTTGTCTGATTTACTAATTCCGGAAATTTCCAATCTGCTCAGGCGGGGCCTTTCCTGAAGGTAAATGTCGAGATATACGTTGGTTCCTTCAAATTTTGTGACAGAAACCTTTACATCGCTGAAAAGTCCCTGCTCATAGAATTTTTTTATTACGCCGGTTATTTCATCTCCGGGTATGGTAATTTTTTGTCCTATCTCTAATCCGCTAATGCTGATAAGCACATCTTTATCAAGGTATTTCACCCCAGAAACAGTAATCCCAGCCAGTGTATACTCATCGGGCGCTGAGTATTCCACAACCCTCCCAAACTCTGGCTCCTGCCCCAATGCCGGGCTTAGAAGACTAAAACCTGAAATAAAAACTATACTACTGATAATAATTGAACGAAACATATTTTTATAAACACTCATTTTGCATTTGCTCACTGGTTTTTCCAAATCTTCTTTCTCGACACTGGTAATTAACAATCGCTTCATATAAATTTTCCTTTCTAAAATCAGGCCAAAGTATCTTTGTAAAATATAATTCTGCATAAGCAATTTGCCAAAGCAGGAAATTACTTATTCTGTATTCGCCGCTTGTCCTTATAAGCAACTCAGGGTCAGGAATTTCAGAAGTCTCTAAATTTTTTGCCAATAATTCCTCGTTTACCTGCTCCGGAGCAATATCGCCACTCTTTGCAGCCCTTGCTATCTTTTTGGCAGCGTTAATCAGCTCCCACCGTGCACTGTAATTTAATGCCAGTACAAGTGTTAATCCGCTGTTTTGTGCAGTTTTTTCTATGGCTTCTTTTAAATTTTTTGCAACATCCGCCGGAAGTGCTTTAATATCACCAATAGCTGTAAGTCTGACATTGTTTTTTTGAAGGGTCTCTGTTTCTTCATTAATCGTGGAAACGAGCAGCGTCATAAGAGCATCGACTTCATATTTAGGTCTTTTCCAGTTTTCAGTGGAAAAGGCATACAGGGTGAGATAACCAATGCCTAGTTCAGCAGCAGCTTCTACTGTTTCCCTCACGGCCTTAACCCCATTTTGGTGACCATAAATACGAATGTTGCCCTTTTGCTTGGCCCAACGGCCATTTCCATCCATTATAATAGCCACATGCTGCGGCAGTTTCTCTTTTTTAATCTGTTCTTTATATGACATTGTGCTAACACTGGTTTACTGATAGACAGGGCAATTTCCTGCATCATTAAAAAGCCTGTAACTTAATGCAACGCCGGCAAAATAATACCAGTCGTTGTTATGAAAGGATGATTGATAAATATCACTCCCCGGATTTGCGAGTCCATCCAACTCATCAAAAAATGTTTTTCTGAATGACCATTCAACTGAAACACTCCAGTTTTGATTGATACTGGTTTTAGCTCCAACAGAAAACGGAATGGTAAGATGATTTTTTGACGGAACGGAGGAGCTGACAAGAAATGTATAGCCAACACCCCCAGAAATATAAGGTGTGAAATCGCGGGCATTGGTTTTAGGAAGAAATTCTAAAAAATTTATTTCACCTACTATAACGCTTTCTACCAAACTATTATTAAAGGCGGCTCCACGCTGTTGCCGGAAATTATCTGAAAAATCAAGGTCGCTTGCGCTTAGCTGCCCGTAATTCAATTGCAGCCTCACGGCATAGCGGGGATTGATGAGGTAACGAAATAGCCCTCCAACGGCGGGACCTGGCGAATAAAAAGGTTGCTGTGGATTGATATCACCCTGATAATAGGAGATTCCTCCAAAGATTCCAATTTCAGGTTTTTTTTGTGCATTCAGGCGGGTAGATCCGAAAAAAACAAAGATGATTAGAATAAAGGTTCTGGTTATTTTCATTTTCAGGTTTAGGTAAACTAGTAGGGGCTACGCCGGAATGAAGGCCTTCCCCTTCTGTCGTTTTGCAATCTGTATATTATTTCTAATCCAGTAACGTAAAAAATGTCGTTTGAAGTATTTGCTGCAAACCTGGAATTAAATCCGTCAAGGTAATCAGTACTTGTCCAGTGACCGCTAAACTCAAGACCTATAATCAGATGCTGGTCAATAAAAAATTTTGCACCTACACCAATGGGGACGGATAATGCAAAAGAACCTTCATTGGTGTACTCTTCAGGTGTGCGGGTGGATAAATCTCCACTTAGTTCAGCATTGTAAATTACACCACCTAAACCACCAAATACATAAGCACTCATGGTAGAATAATTATTAATCATTCCTCTTTTGTTGAAAATGGCATTTGACCGGTTTCTTCTTTCTTCAGGAATAAAATAATATTCGTATCTAAATGATGGCTCAATAATTCGTCCGGTAAATGATAATGCACGCTCCTCATTTTTTGAGCCTACATCGTCTCCTTTTATATTTCCGTAAAGAAAATTAAATTTAACAGAAACCCTGGGTTGGGTTTTATAACGAATACCAAGGTTATAAGATGGCAAGGTATGATTCAATTCTATGTCTCGTATTCCAAACCAATTATTTTCATCTGCCGCGCCACCAATATCGCCAAAATAATTGGTTGAGGCTACTCCAAGCATAACTTCATAACGCATAAGTTTCCACCGCTGTGCGTTCAAATTGGTATTTGAAATAAAAATAAAAGACACAGCCATCAAGAAAAATAAATATTTCTTCATAATCGGTATGTTTTAAACGACAAAGTTAATAAAAGTCATTTAGATAACCGTTTTAAAATCAATAAATAAAACTTATCCAATAAACTTTTTATTATCCTCGGGTATTTTAAAATAAAAATCTGTTTCTTATTATTAGAAACGAATTTGAGTGCCAATTAGTTACAGGCGAGGAGAAAATTTAATTTCGTTTATCTGCCCCCCATAATAATTTATTGCGCAGGGTAGCGGGAAATTTGGTGTTCTTTAATTTAAGCATGCGAATAAAAAAATCTGACTTAGAAATCTCTAATTCAAGGGGTTGCTCTACAACTTCAGTGCGTGAATCAAGGGTAAGTAAGAATTGTTTGTCTCTGCTTTCTACCTTAAGTTTTAAATTATAATGATCAGGAATCACAATGGGTCGTACAGAAAGATTGTGTGATGCAATGGGTGAAATAATAAAATTTGAACAATCCGGGGTGGCTATTGGTCCTCCTACACTGAGGGAATAAGCTGTAGAACCTGTAGGCGTGGAAATGATCAATCCATCGGTCCAGTAAATGTTCAACAGATCATTGTTCAAATATACCTTTACGGTAATCATATTAGAGCCTTCTTTCTGCACTGTAACTTCATTTAAGGCATACCGAAAATCGGCAAAATTACCTGCAGACCCTTTCAAGTGCAGCAGCGATCGGGGTTCATAGCTATATTCATGATTAAAAATAGATTCCAGGGCAGTTTTTATTTCTGGTTGTGCAATATTTGCCAGAAAACCCAATCGTCCGGTATTTATTCCAATAATCGGTATTCCCAGGTTCCTGATGTAGGTGATTGTTTCCAAAAAAGTACCATCCCCCCCAATACTTATCATCAGATCAGTTTGCCGGTCGATATCATCAAACGAGGTGAAAGTTGAGAATTGAATTTTGGGAAGGTCAAGTGAAAGGCTGCAAATAAACTGATGAAATGGTTCATAGATAAGCACTTGCGTCTGCTTCTCTTCAAAGATATGATAGAGTTCTTTAATCCCGGGATGAAACCTGTCACTAAAATTCTTCCCAAAAATCGCAATCCTCATATCAAATCAAAATTAGTATTAAAAAATAAATACACCTTCTTTGTTGCTTATTAACCCAAATCTCAATTAAATCCCACCTGAATTATAACAGGATATCTTTTTCAAACCTTAAATGCCATTACAGATATTAATTAAACATTCAGATACCTCAAAAACGCCTCATATCGTGAAGAATAAATTGATTCCATCTCATCATCTTTATTAAAAGTAGCCTTGATATCGTAATCGTACCGGTTAAAAGTTTGCAGTACAGAGGTCAGTTCAAGTGTATTTAGTTTTATAATAATTTCAAACTTTGTACTGTCTTTGGGTGAGTGAACATACAAACTGAGGATTTTAACATTGTTACTTTCTACAATCTGAGCAATCTGTGACAATGAATAATCATTGATGTTTAATTCCAGAACAATAATTCCTCCGGGCTGATCAGCAGCAACAAGTGTGGAAAAATAATGTACAATATCAGTATTTGTTATTACGCCAAGATATTCTCTTTCAATGTTGAGTACCGGCAAAATTGTAAGCTTCAGCTGGGAAATCATTCCAATGGCATCATATATTGGCTGGCTGTCCGTAACAAATGGTGATATAAGCGAGAGCCCATGATTGCATACGGGTTCATCTGCCCTGTTCAAATCATAAATATCCTTATCACTGATAAGGCCAAGGTATTCTTTCTCTTTTACGATAGGAAGATGTGAAACCTTGAAAATATCCATCCATGAAAGGGCGCGCGAACCAGTATCAGTGGTTTTCAATGAAGGAACAGTATCTGATATAAGCTCTTTTGTTAACATATTTTTATAAGGCCGTAATTCATCTTATTTTTGCATAAAAATAATCATTTTATATCAACCATTTAAATTTATAAAAATAAATGACAAGGTTAAGTGTTAACATCAACAAAATTGCAACCTTGCGAAACGCACGTGGGGGAGAAATACCCAATGTTTTAAAAGCCGCGGTAGATTGCCAGCGTTTTGGTGCACAAGGCATTACCATTCACCCCCGGCCTGATGAAAGACATATCCGCCGAAAAGATGTTTATGAAATTAAAGAAATTATAACCACAGAATTTAACATTGAAGGATATCCTTCTCCGGATTTTCTTGAAATGGTAACACAGGTAAAACCCGACCAGGTTACCCTTGTACCCGACCCGCCGGAAGCCATTACCTCAAATGCAGGATGGGATACCGTGCAACATGAAAGCTTTCTGAAAGATGTGATAGCCCAACTAAAGGAATCTGGAATTCGTCCTTCAGTTTTCATAGATACCAACATCAGAAATATTGAAAATGCTGCAAATACCGGAACCCAACGTGTGGAGTTATATACCGAGCCTTATGCTTCGGCTTTCGATGAATCTCCTGAACAAGCTATATTGCCCTTTAAAGAAGCTGCACTGGCTGCCAGAGATGCCGGCCTTGAAATAAATGCCGGGCATGATTTGAACCTGCAGAACCTGGCATGGTTTATCAGTTACATACCCTTTACAAAGGAAGTGTCTATTGGCCATGCCCTGATTGCTGACGCCTTATATTACGGGCTGGAAAATACCATTCAAATGTATCTGAACGAAATTAAAAAAGGAACCGATAAAAATTAGCCTCATGGATTTGAACTATAAAAAAATTGGCGAAGGGCCATCCTTAATTATACTGCACGGGCTTTACGGTTCATCAGACAATTGGTTTACAATGGCAAAATCGCTGGCCAATCATTTCACCGTCTACCTTCTTGATCTGAGAAACCATGGTGAATCAACACACCATCCGGAGCATAATTATGATGTGATGAGTCAGGATGTAGCCGAATTCTGCGAAAAACATAATATTACGAAGGCCACTATGCTGGGGCACTCCATGGGAGGTAAAGCCGCCATGTTTTTTGCTGCAAAATTCAGGAAAATGGTTTCTTCACTTATTGTTGTAGATATCTCCCCAAAATCTTATAAAAACAGCGATGATTTTGGTTTTCATACGGTTAATCACGCCAAAATAATAGATGCCCTTATAGAAATTGATCTCAATGAAGCAGAAAGTCGCAAAGATATTGATCAGCAGTTGGCAAAAACAATATCAGATAAACGTGTGAGGCAGTTTCTGCTAAAGAATGTTACACGGGACAATGAAAAAAACTTTATCTGGATGCTTAATTTATCTGCCTTAAAGCATAACCTGGAAAGCATTATGGAAGGACTCCCTGCCTCAGAATTTAAAGATGGTATGGGTATTTCTGGTTTTCCCGTTCTTTTTTTAAAGGGAGAAAAATCAAACTATATCACAAATGAGGATCATACGCTCATCAGACAGTATTTTCCAAAGGCGAAAATAGTTACAATACCCGGAGGCGGACACTGGTTACATGCCGAAAAACCAACAGAATTTAAGCAGCATCTATTTGATTTTTTAAATCTTTAGCATCAGATTTCAGAAAAAGAAACATTCGCAGGGTCTACCAGGGGTTCTCCCTTGTAACGCATAAGTAGTTGCGCCAGAGCCAGCACGTCCTTTTCGCAATAACGAACAATTCGTTGAAGGTCATTCTCCTTATAATAAACAGCATATACCATACTGCCATCAATGTCATCTTTGGGCGTAGGAATATTAAATATTTGTGTAAGTAAATTCAGTGAAGTGTACTGTTTATAATCACCAAATCGCCATAATTCAAGGGTATCAATAAATGGGACTTCCCATGGCTTTTTGCCAGCCACATCGAGCGGTTCAGGTAATTGTATCCCATTAATCAGCATGCGCCGGGCAATATATGGAAAATCAAATTCTTTTCCATTGTGGGCGCAAAGCTCAATGCGCCGCTTTGTAGTGTAATCACTGAGCATGTTCCGGAAATTCAGCAGTAATTCATGCTCATTTTTACCGGCATAGGAACGGATCTTCATTTTACGCACACCATTTTCCTCAAATAAAATACCCGCGGAAATGCAAATTATTTTGCCAAATTCAGCATAAATACCTGCCCGTGGATAATATGCTGATGGTTCTTCATCATTTTTTCTTAAAAAAACAGTTTTTTTTGCCCATAGTTCCTGCATTTTTTCCGGAAGATCTTCGAATTTTTCTGATGCAGGCACGGTTTCGATATCAATAAAAAGGATATCTTCAGGTTTAATATTTTTAAGCATATCAGGTCAGGTTTTTTTCAATAATAGTTTTAAGAATGTTAATACCTACGGCATTATTCCCACCTTGTGGCACAATTATATCAGCATACCGTTTTGTGGGCTCAATAAATTGCAGATGCATAGGCTTCACGGTATTTTCATATCTTTCAAGAACTTTATTTACGGATCTTCCCCTTTCAATAGTGTCCCTGGTAATTACACGCATCAATCTGTCGTCAGGGTCAGCATCTACATATACTTTTATGTCCAGTAACTCTCTGAGCCGATCATTTGTAAGTATTAAAATTCCCTCCACAATAACTACCCGGGTAGGATGTATTGTGATTGTTTCCTCAGACCGGGTACAGGTGAGATAGCTGTAAAGCGGTTGTTGCACTGTGGCACCTGTTTTTAATTTCTCTATATGGTTTACCAGCAATGGGAATTCCACCGAGGCAGGATGATCAAAATTGATATCCTGCCGTTTATCCATTGGCAAATGGCTGTTGTCTTTATAATATGAATCCTGGGGAATAATACTCACAGCTCCCGGGGCAAGATTAGCCACTACTTTTTTTACGACAGTTGTTTTCCCTGAACCGGTTCCACCAGCAATGCCTACAATTAACATACTTTTTACTTTTACTTGATTTTAATACCTTTGCTTCGCCTGTAAAAATTTTATTCATACAAAACTACGCAATCATGATAAAACACATCGTCATGTTTAAATTAAAATCTTCTTTTTCAGAAGAAGAAAAAGAAAAAAACCTAAAACAGCTTCGGGAAATGTTAGATGCGCTTCCGCAGCAGATCAATGAGATTAAATATTTTGAAACCGGCGTTAATGTTAGTGGATCGCCTGCTGCTTTCGACCTGGTATTGGTTTCTGAATTTGAATCGTTGGAGACTTTAGAAGCATACAGGGTACATCCGGAGCATGAAAAAGTGCTTGATTTTGTATCGGGTATTAAGGAAGCAACACATGTTGTAGATTATAATATGGCCTAAAATGGAAAAAAATACGAACACCCTTTACCCTTTAAAATTTAACCCCATTATTAAAAGTAAAATATGGGGCGGGACAAAACTTAAAGAAGTGCTGCATAAAGACGCCCCTGAAGATGCCGGAGAAAGCTGGGAAATAAGCGGCGTGAAAGGTGACATTTCTGTAGTAAATAATGGCTTTCTTGCCGGCAATAATATACAGGAACTCATTGAAGTATATATGGGTGACCTTGTGGGTGATGCTGTATTTGATAAATTCGGCCTCGAATTTCCACTCCTTATTAAATTTATTGATGCAAAAGATGATTTGTCCATCCAGGTGCACCCGGATGATAAATTAGCGGCAGAAAGACATGACTCTTTCGGCAAAACGGAAATGTGGTGCGTGCTTCAGGCCGACAAAGGAGCAGAACTAATTACCGGTTTTAATAAAGAGGTGAACAAGGATATTTACCTGGAACATCTGGATAAGAAACAGCTAAAGAATATTCTGAATTTTGAAAAGGTTGATAAGGGTGATATATTTTTTATTCCTGCAGGCAGAGTACATGCCATTGGTGCAGGTATATTACTGGCCGAAATCCAGCAAACCTCAGATGTTACCTACAGAATTTATGACTGGGACCGAAAAGACAAAGAAGGAAATGAAAGAGAATTGCATACCGACCTTGCACTTGATGCCATTGATTATTCAGTAAAAAACAACTACAAAACCGGGTACAATAAAAGCTCCTTAAACAATTCGGTTCCTACAGTTGAATGCCCCTATTTCACTACCAATTACCTGCACATCAACAAACCTGTAGAAAAGGAATATATTAAACTGCACTCTTTTGTAATATACATCTGTATTTCCGGTTCGTTTAGCATTGAATATGGTAATGATTTAAATATTGAGGTTGCTACCGGCGAAACTGTATTATTACCATCCATTTTAAATAATGTAAACCTAATTCCGCAAAACGATGCCGAATTGCTTGAAGTCTATATAACCTCATGACGATTACAACAGCAAATTTCGTTAAAAGCAGCGTGAAATTTAATCAGCTTCCTGAAAGTAAATTGCCGGAATATGCCTTTATTGGCCGTTCCAATGTTGGGAAATCATCGCTCCTGAACATGCTAACCCAGCGAAAAAAGCTGGCAAAAACTTCCGGATCGCCCGGCAAAACTACCACGATTAATCATTTTCTGATAAATGACAACTGGTACCTGGTAGACCTTCCCGGTTACGGGTATGCAAAAGTTTCCAAAACAGACCGGGTTGAGTTTAAAAAATTTACAGAAACCTACCTTTTAAAGCGGGAGAATCTGGCTGTGGTATTCATTTTAATTGATATTCGCTTACCCGCCCAGAAAAATGACCTCGATTTTCTTTACTGGATCGCAAAGAATCAGATACCTATGGCCATCCTATTTACAAAGGCCGATAAAATAAATGAAAAGAAACAGGCAAAACTTCTTGAGGCTTATGGAGAAGAATTATATAATTATTTTACTGAACTACCACCGGTTATCCTCACTTCAGCAGTAACCGGACTTGGAAGGGAGGAATTGCTCACCTTAATTGAACAAACAAACCAGCAATGGCAGGAGTAAAATGTTGAGCAAGTTTGTTTAAATCTATTGTTAAATTATTGCAAACATAAGATTAAGATATCCATATTATTTTTAAATTTGCAGCCTCAGTTACATTAAAAACATGTTATCTATCTGATAAACAATATGATTAATAGCCAAACCCTTCTCCTAGCTTGTCCATTAAACTTCTTTAGAAAATCGTTCATTTCTGCAAAATTATAAAGTCTCCAAATACAAATGAGAAAATGAAACCCCAAACCCCAATTAAATTTTTTTCAGGCACAGCAACAAAATATCTGGCTGAACAAATAGCACGTAGCTTTGGTATTGAACTGGGCAAAACAAATGTACTCCGGTTTGCCGATGGCGAATTTCAACCACACTATACAGAATCAGTTAGGGGATGCACTGTTTTTATCATTCAATCAACCTTTCCTCCTGCTGAAAATTTGCTTGAACTCCTGCTCATGATTGATGCGGCAAAAAGGGCTTCTGCCTATAAAGTTGTTGCTGTAATTCCATATTTTGGATATGCCCGGCAGGACCGGAAGGACCGCCCCCGTGCAGCAATTGGTGCAAAACTGGTAGCCAATACCTTATCTGCTGCAGGTGTAGATCGGGTAATGACCATGGACCTTCATGCTGATCAGCTCCAGGGATTTTTTGATGTTCCTGTAGATCATCTTTATGCATCCTCTATTTTTATCCCTTACCTGGAAAGCCTTAATTTAGAGAATATCGTAATTGCCGCTCCTGATATGGGAGGTACAAAAAGGGCCAATGCCTATTCCCGATTTCTTAAAACTGAGATGGTTATTTGCTATAAACTCCGGAAAAAAGCCAATGTAGTGGAAGAGTTCAAAGTTATTGGCGAGGTAAAAGGAAAAGATATCATCATCGTGGATGATATGATAGACACTGCCGGCACCATCTGTATTGCTGCAGATATGATGAAAAATGAAGGAGCCAACAGTGTAAGAGTGGCTGCAACACATGGTGTTTTGTCAGGAAATGCAATTGAAAACATTGAAAAATCGTTTATTACCGAAGTAATTATAACAAATTCAATACCTCTGCAAGAGGAGAGTCCAAAAATTAAGGTATTATCAATTGCGGATATTTTTGCCGATGTAATTAATAAAGTCTATAATTATCAGTCAATAAGTTCCAATTTTATATTTTAAATACTATCTTTGCAGCCCAAAATTATTGAAGTCAATCGTGTGATGGGGAAATCACTGTTTGAATTCTAAGTAGCACAACAATACTAATTGCTTTAATAATAATTTATATAAATGAAAACAATTGAAATTAAAGCCGAAACAAGAAAAGATGTCGGCAAAAAAAGTTCCCAGAAAATCCGCAAGCAAAAGCATGTTCCCTGCGTGCTTTATGGTGGAAAAGAAAATATACATTTTCATGCATACGAAAATGATTTTCAAACACTTATTTATAACCCCAGCGTATTTTTGATCAACCTTTCTATTGGTGGCAAAAATTACCAGGCCATTATGAAAGATGCACAGTATCATCCTGTAACTGATAAAGTACAGCACATCGATTTTATGGAAGTATCGAAAGAAACAGAAGTAAAAATTGAAATACCTGTAAAATTAGTTGGAAACAGCATTGGTGTAAAGAATGGTGGAAAGCTCCGTGTTCGCAGAAGAAAGCTCCTTGTAAGAGCATTGGCTGAGCATCTTCCCGATGTACTGGAGATTGACATAACGAAACTTAAAATTGGTGATTCCTTAAAAGTAAGAGATCTTAAATTTGATAATCTTATGCTTATTGATCCTGCCAGTGCACTGGTAACAAATATTGTATCCTCAAGGGTTGCTGCCAAAGGCATGGAGATTGAAGAAGAGGGTGCTGAAGAAAGTGCTGAAGAAGGTGCAACTGAGGAAGGTGCTGAAGCTCCTGCTGACGCTGAAGGTGAAGAAGAAAAAGCAGAAGAGTAAGCCATAAGGCTTTTAAACCCATCTGAATTTTGAAATACCTGATTGCCGGACTTGGAAATATCGGTTCGGAATATAAACATACCAGGCATAATATTGGATTTGATGTATTGGATTCTTTAGCAAAAGAATCTGATGCATCATTTTCAGATAAAAGGTATGCTTTTGTTTCAGAAATTAAATTCAAAGCAAGGACCTTTGTTTTAATAAAACCCACCACCTATGTTAACCGTAGCGGGCTTGCCGTGAACTACTGGTTAAAAAAAGAAAAAATTTCTCTTGAAAATTGCCTTGTTTTGTACGATGAAGTAGCACTTCCGTTTGGTACGCTGCGCATAAAACCAAAAGGGGGATCAGCCGGCCATAATGGCATTCAGAATATCATTGATGTTATGGGCACAAGTGTTTTTACGAGGTTACGCTTTGGCATTGGCGATGATTTCTATCCTGGCCAAAAAGTGAATTTTGTACTTGGCAACTGGTCTGGTGAGGAAGAAAAAGAACTGCCTTTTCTAATTGATAAGTGCAGTGAAATCATAAAAAGTTTTGGCACCATTGGACTGCAACATACCATGAATCAGTTTAATAAAAAGTAAATTGATGTTTTTTGTTAATTAAATGTTAACACCATGCCTGTAGGCCGCCCAGGATATATCGCTTATTTATTGACAATCTATCATTTACAAAAGACAATAAAGCCATTTTGAAACTTTCTGAAATCTGCCCTGTTTAAATTCCTATACAGCAGAATACCATGCAAATAAATGTTAAGAAAAGAACCCTGCGAATTATTATTTTAATATCAGCACTCTCTTTACTGGGTCTGATATTTATGCAGTTTTTCTGGATGCGCAAATCTTTACGTGTAGCAGAAAAACATTATAACCACAGGGTTAACCTTGCTTTACAGGATGTAATAACGGAAATAGAAAGGACAGAAGGAGGGCTGAATTTTCTGCTTACACCAGAGGGTACATTGGTGCAGGCTGGAAGTAAAAGACTTGATTCCCTGTTACACCAGTATTTTGACTATCACAGGCTTGACTCCTATTTCAATTACACCATTACCACAAACAGAAGCGATTCAATAATCTATGCGCATGCTCCGCTCAGATCAATGCCTAAAGATGTCCGTCCACATAAAGTTTGTTTGAATCGTTTAGAAGGAGGCGAAGGATTGCACCTTGAAATTTTCTTCCCAAATAAACAAAGAGCAATTTTTTTGGATAAAATAGCCTGGTTTTTATTCTCAGGGCTTTTTCTATTGGTTGTTATTTTCTCTTTTTCCTATATCATTTTCATGATTATCAGGCAAAAGAAGTTGTCTGAGATGAAAAGCGACTTTATCAACAACATGACACACGAATTCAAAACCCCGATTTCTACTATTAGTTTGGCTGCCGAAGTTTTATTACAAAGCGACGAAAGTTCTTCCACTTCGCGCATAAAACGTTATGCGAAAATAATATTTGATGAAAACCAGCGGATGAGAACCCGGGTAGACCGTGTGCTTCAAATGGCAGTAATTGATAAAAATGAATTTCGTCTGAACCTTTCTGAAACCAATTTACACAAGCTCATTAAGGAAACGATGAACAGCATAAGCCTGAATGATTATGAAAAGCAAGTGCAGGTACAATATGATTTAAAAGCAGAAAACCACGTAATACTGGCTGATGAGATGCAAATTCGCAGTATGATTAATAACCTGCTGGAAAATGCTGTAAAATACTCTAGTAAACAGCCTGTTATAAATATCTCAACCCGGCAAATGAATGGCAGTATTCATATCCAGTTGCAAGACAATGGAATTGGTATGAGTTCTGAAGCAGCCAAACACATATTTGATAAGTTCTACCGTGTACATACCGGTAATATTCACGATGTAAAAGGCTTTGGACTGGGCCTCTATTACGTAAAATCTATTGTTGAAGCCCACTCAGGCGACATAAAGGTGAAGAGTGAATTAAAAAAGGGTACCACATTTGACATCTTCTTACCCATAAATTAATTATCTTTAAAGGCAAATTAGGGAATATATATGAAGGTGAAAGCAAATATTTTACTTGTTGAAGATGATAAAAACCTTGGTTTTATAATAAAGGATTTTCTCGATCTCATTGGATACAAAACACATCTTTATGAAAATGGCAGGGATGGCTATGAAGCTTTTTCCAGTACACCCTCAAAATATGATCTTTGCCTGCTGGATGTAATGCTTCCATACAAGGACGGCTTTACACTAGCAAAAGAAATACGTGAAATCGACAAGCTTATACCTATTATATTCCTCACTGCCAAAACATTACAGGAAGATAAAATAAAAGGTTTTAAACTCGGAGCAGACGATTATATTACAAAGCCTTTTAGTACTGAAGAATTGAGTCTGAGAATTGATGCGGTTTTACGTCGGTCTCAATTATCAATGATGGCCAGCTCCACCGATTATACTTTTGCAGTTGGGAATTTCCAGTTCGATTATACCAATCAGATTCTACGATTTAATAATGGTGACGAATTTAAATTAACAAAAAAAGAAGCCGACTTGTTAAGGCTTTTTTGCCAGAATAAGAATAAAATTGTCCGCAGGGAAATAGCATTAAAAACTATTTGGGGCGAAGATGATTATTTTATGGGCAGAAGCATGGATGTATATATTGCGAAACTGAGAAAACTTCTGAAAATGGATCCTAATCTTAAGATTGTTAATATACACCGCACCGGATTTAAACTCGAAGAAAAAGAGAATACGCCTGCATGAAGCAACTCGATGAGCAGAGAATAGACAAATGGTTATGGACAGTACGGGTTTATAAAACACGCTCACTGGCAACAGATGAATGCAGAAAAGGAAAAGTATTGATAAACAGTGAACCTGTAAAACCTTCAAGAACCATAAAACCGGGCGATACTGTTTTTGTTCGTAAAATGCCTGTTATCTATTCCTACCGGATTTTGGCTATTCCCCCTTCCCGCCTTCCTGCCCGCGAAGTTGAAAATTATGCAGAAAACCTTACACCGGAAGAAGAACTGAAAAAACTGGATTTTGAAAAATTTTCATCTGTGCTCCGTCGTGAGAAAGGCACTGGGCGACCAACCAAAAAAGATCGCCGGTCAATTGATGCACTCAGGAAAAGAGGTAAAGAGTAATTTTATTTTTCCTGCTCCTGAAATGCATCTTTACCTCTGTCAAGAAAATCAACAAACTCATCAATATCCAAATTTAACCCGTAAGGCCCGGCCAGCTCGTTGCCATCAGTATCAGTTATTATATAATAAGGTTGTGTGTTTGTATTAAACCTGCTGATCTGGAAATCGGCATTTCGCTGACCCATTGTCTTTTTTACTTTCCCATCAAAAGTAGAAGTTACCCATTCATCTTCAGGCAGTTTAGTTCTGTCATCCACATAAAGGGCTATGATTACAAAATCCTGCCGAAGCCTTTCCAGCACCTGCGGGTCTGACCACACTTTCGCTTCCATTTCTTTACAGTTACTGCATGAATGGCCATTAAAGTCCAGAAAGACAGGTTTGTTCAGCTTTCTTGCGCATTCCATCCCTTCCTCGTAATCAAAATATCCTTTTAATCCATAGGGTAAGTGAAGGAAATCGCTGTATTTTGCATCTCCACAAAAAGTGGGATGGTCACCTTCAGGAACATTCAAACTCCCACTGTAACCCATACTTCCCTGTACAAGGCTGAAATTCTGAGCTGATTGTGGTGGAATTAAGGATGAAACAGCCCGCAATTGTGCACCGAATAATCCCGGAACCAGGTATAATGCGAATGTAAACGAAGCAATGGCCAGTAACATGCGTGGAAAGCTAATGAAACTCACTTCTGAATCATGCGCAAATTTTAGTTTCCCAATCAGGTATAAGCCCAGAAAAAAGAATATAATAACCCATATTGCAAGGTAAACATCGCGGCTAAGAATGTTCAGATGGTATGATTGGTTAATATTACTTAAAAACTTAAAACCGAATGCAAGAACAATAAAACCAAGCACTATCTTTACAGAATTGAGCCATCCTCCTGATTTTGGTAGCCCTTTAAGCCATGAAGGGAAAATGGCAAACAGGGTAAAAGGCAATGCAAAAGCAAGGGAAAAGCCGAACATGCCAATGATGGGTTTTAAGGCAAGCCCACCGGCAGATTCAACCAGCAATGCTCCAACAATAGGGCCGGTACAGGAAAAAGAAACCACTACCAACGTGAGTGCCATAAAAAATGCGCCAAGTAATCCACCCTTATCGGCTTGTTGATCAGCTTTATTAACAAGTGATGTAGGAAGCACCAATTCAAACATGCCAAAAAATGAGGCTGCAAAAACGATAAATAAGATAAAGAAAATGATATTGGGAACCCAATGCGTACTTAGTTGCGTAGCAAAATCAGCACCTGCACTTGTAAGTGAAACAATTAAACCTATGGAGGTATAAATAGCCACTACTGATAAACCAAATACCAGTCCCTGGATAATGGCACGGCTGCGTTTTTTGCTTCCCTGCATAAAAAATGTTACCGTCATGGGTATCATTGGAAAAACACAAGGGGTAAGGATTCCAGCTAAACCTGCAAGGAAAGATATGAGGAAAAATACCCATAGTGACCTTTCCTCCTCCTCATCTGTATCAGAGGGATCTCCTTGATTCTCCTCAGTTTCGGCCTCAACCACATCAACGGAAATTCCTGCCGAAGGAAGACCTGGTGATTCATCAGCGCCGATTTCTTGCTCCTGTCCTGCCGGGGCCTCCGCAGAAACACCTGCCTGAAGGTTAAAACTGAAATCTTCCTGTTTGGGCGGAAGACAGCGTTCATCATCGCAACTCATGAACTCCACAAAACCGGTTACAGAAACACTTTCTTCACCAACTGCAAGAACTTTCTGACGGAATATTGCTTCATTGCTGTGAAGATCAATATCCATATCAAAGCTGGCATCATACTTTTCCTTAGGTTTTGTAACAACTTCAATATTGCCTAAAAGCTGGTAGCTTTCTGATTCTTCAAAATTTATCGATGTGGCAATTGGGCCATTATCAGGAATATTCATGCCATACATATGCCAACCCCGGTCAATGGTTGCCTTAAATGTAAGCATGTATTCATTATTATCCAGTTTTTCACTGGAAAAATTCCATTCCACAGGGTTCATCACCTGTGTGAAACCATGTAGTTGTAAAGCTATTATCCCTGCTACAATGAATATTATTCTCTTCATTTCCTACTGCTGTTTTTCAGTTAAATTTAAATAAATGATTTGCAGATTAGTTGGCTTAAAAAGCATAACCTGACAATTTATTACAAATTTAAAAAATAAACTGATCTAAAAAGCAAAAAAGAGATTTTTATATGTAATTATTTACATATGTATATTTGTTGTTAGAAGAGTATTTCTTCACCATACCGGTCAAATAAATGGTATTCAAGGTATGAATATGAATTTGACTCTTCTACCCGAATATTACATTTGTACTTCAGGCTCCATCTCAAAGCGTACGAAAATAATCCTCTTTTGAGAAAGGATGCAACATAAGGATGAACTTTCAATAAAAGATGGCGCAGGTTATATTCCCGTATTACAAATGCCACCTGGTCTTCAAGCTTTTCATTAAATAAGATTGCAGGAGCAATTTCACCGGTACCTTTGCACGTAGGGCATTTCTCCAACGTGTCAATGTTCATTTCCGGACGAACACGCTGCCTTGTAATTTGCATCAGACCAAACTTACTCAGGGGAAGTATGCTGTGTTTGGTGCGGTCTTTGGCCATGGTTTCTTTCATGCGGTCAAACAACATCTGCCGATGTTCATTAACCTGCATATCAATAAAATCAACCACAATAATTCCACCAATATCGCGCAGCCTGAGCTGGCGACTGATTTCAGAGGCTGCAGCAAGATTTACTTCCAGGGCAGTAGTTTCCTGATCTTTTGCAGATTTAGAGCGGTTGCCACTATTCACATCAATTACATGGAGTGCCTCTGTATGCTCAATGATAAGGTATGCGCCATTTTTGAATGAAACAGTGCGGCCAAACAGTGATTTTATTTGCTTATCAATAGCAAAATGCTCAAAAATGGGTCTTTTACCCTTATAAAGCTTGACGATGTTCTGTTTCTCGGGTGCAATTTTACCAAGATAAGCTTTTGCCTCTTCAAAAATGGCCCGGTCGTTAACATGGATGTGATTAAAGGAGACATTTAAAATATCTCTTAAAATGGCAGATGTACGGCTTAGTTCTCCTATCACTAATTTAGGAGGAGTGGCGCCACGAATTTTATCAAACGCGCTTTCCCATCTTTTAACCAGCGTGCGCAATTCAGCATCAAGCACTGCAACTTTTTTGGTCTCGGCTACAGTCCGTACAATAATGCCATAATTCTTTGGCTTAATACTTATAATCAGGGTTTTTAACCTTTGTCGCTCTTCCGCAGATTCAATTTTCTGAGAGATTGAAACCTTATCTGAAAAAGGCATCAACACAATGTTACGACCAGCCAGAGAGATTTCAGAAGTAAGGCGTGGTCCTTTGGTTGAGATAGGTTCTTTAGCTATTTGTACAATAACGTTCTGACCAACTGAAAGTACATCAGATATTTTTCCTCCTTTATCAATATCTGGCAATAACTTTTGCTTTGAAAAAGGGGTGAATTTAGCCTTCCGGCTAAGCGAATTATTTAAGTACTTGTTGAGTGACTGAAACTGGGGTCCCAGATCCAGGTAATGAAGGAAAGCATCTTTCTCATAGCCTACATCTACAAAAGCTGCATTTAGCCCAGGCATTACTTTTTTAACCTTGCCAAGGTAAATATCGCCCACGCTAAACTGAAGATTACTTTTTTCATTGTTTAACTCAAGCAACTGCTTATTTTCCAGAAGGGCTATAGCAATTTCAGTGGGCTTTACATCAATAATAAGTTCATTGCTCACAATTTCTTACATTATCTGAAGACATTAATTAAATGATGTCCGTATATTAATCTACATAACAACAATATCCTAAAGACTCACGTCCTTAGGATAAGTTATTGGTTTATAGACAAAAAAGGTGATGTTTGTCAGGAGAGAGAAAAATTATTTCTTCTTCTTATGCCTGTTTTTCCTTAAACGCTTTTTGCGTTTATGGGTGGCCATCTTATGTCTTTTTCTTTTTTTTCCGCTTGGCATTTTAAAATTTCTTTTTTATTAAAAAATGTTTTTACCTTTTACTTAACCTGAGTCTTTACCTTGCTAACAAAGTTTTTGGCAGGTTTAAAAGAAGGAATGTTATGTTCCGGGATGATGATAGTTGTATTTTTTGAAATGTTACGAGCAGTTTTTTGTGCTCTTTTCTTTACGATAAAACTCCCAAATCCTCTCAGATAAACGTTCTTATCTTTCACCAAAGAATCTTTCACGGTTTCCATAAAAGCTTCCACAGTCTTTTGAACAGTTATTTTTTCAATTCCTGTGTTTTTCGAAATCTCGTTTACGATATCAGCTTTTGTCATTTTTATAAAATCTTTAATTATCAGTTAATTACCATATTTTCAAAATCTGAGTTGCAAATATAAAAGTTTTATTCCGATTAATAAAACACTTCTCACTAATTTTGTCATCTATTTTCATTTTCAGCTAATTCAAAACAATTGGAGTTTTCAAAAAAGATTTTACGCTGGTACCATAAGTATAAGAGAGATTTGCCATGGCGAAAGACCATGGATCCCTATAAAATATGGATTAGCGAGATTATTTTACAGCAAACCCGCGTTGAACAGGGAACTGCATATTACCTAAGGTTTATTGAAAGTTTTCCCACTATAAGCAGCCTGGCTGCCGCACCTGCACAGGAAGTTTTAAAGCTATGGCAGGGACTTGGGTATTACAGCCGTGCACGAAACCTTCACGAGGCCGCCAAAATGGTTATAAGATCACACAATGGAAAAGTACCAGACACATATAATGATCTCCTTAGATTAAAGGGCGTAGGAAATTATACCGCAGCAGCCATTGCATCAATTGCATTTGCAGAACCCGTAGCTGTAATTGATGGCAATGTACTGCGTTTACTCGCGCGATATTATAACATCCATGCTCCTGTAAATAAACAAAGCACCCAAAAAGAAATTAGTGAACTGGCCAATATTTTAATTGAAAAAGATGCGCCGGGAGATTTTAATCAGGGCATGATGGAATTAGGAGCCCTGATTTGTACACCAAAAAATCCGAAATGCAACCTATGCCCCTTAAGCACTGAATGTCTCGCGCTTAAAGAAGGTACTATTGATATACTTCCCGTGAAAGAAAAAAAAGCCTCTCCGCAGATAAGACATTTTCACTTTCTGTACATATTACAAGATGATATAATTTATATACAAAAACGCAACAAGAAAGATATCTGGCAGTCGCTTTATGAATTTCCGCTAATTGAAACAGGAAAGGCCAGAGGGAAGACCCTGAAAGCCATTCAAAAACTCATTGATGAAAGCTACGGACCAGCCTTTTTAACTGTAAAAAAAGAAGGAGCTGTTTTCAGGCACCAGCTTACCCATCAGACGCTGCATGCCAGATTTTTTGTAGCTACGCCAGCCAAGGCATTTAAGCCAGCTCCAGACTGGTTGGCAATTGCTCCGGAAAGAATAACAGATTTTCCTGTTTCGCGCTTAACGGACAAATTTCTTTCTTTACAGAAATGATGTAATTTGAATTGGTAAATACATTCATATTTTTTATCTTTACTTTTTAAACCAAAACTATAGGAAAAATGGCTGTAAATCGTGTTATTTTAATAGGAAATACAGGTAAAGACCCTGAGGTAAGGCACTTAGAAGGAGGAGCTTCAGTTTGTACAATTCCTCTTGCTACTACCGAAACGTATAAGAATCGTAATGGTGAACGCGTTTCTAATACCGAATGGCATAATGTTGTACTTTGGAGAGGACTTGCTGATGTTGCCGAAAAATACGTAAAAAAAGGTGATCGTATTTATGTTGAAGGAAAAATACGCACCCGCACATGGGACGATAAAGAAGGTAACAAACGATATACAACAGAGATAGTTGCAGATAACATGGTGATGCTTGGAGGTAAACCAGGCCGTGGTGACGATAGCGGAGAACCTTCCGGAGGTAATGATAATAAAGATTATAATGAACCGGATACACTCCAGGATCCACCCGATGATCTGCCGTTTTAACTTTTAAAACTGAAAAAAGGTAATACTTCCAATTGGAAACAGACCCGTATCATTCGCAGCTAATATTTCAAACACTCGCTGTTACATTTAACGCACTAGGCCCGGCTACGCTTACAGGTTTGGCTTCCTTAGTGATACTTTTATTATGCTCAGCACTCATTTCTGGTTCTGAGGTGGCATTCTTTGCCCTCTCCCCTGGTGATATTGAGAATCTGCGCATGAAACAAAAATCATCTTCAGATCTGGTGCTGAAACTGCTTGAGGTGCCTGAAAAATTACTGGCTACCATCCTCATTGCCAATAATTTTATAAACGTTGCCATTGTTATCATTGCTTCGTTCATCATGAGCGAAACGCTTGATTTTGGGGACTCACACGTCCTGAGCTTTATTGTTCAGGTAGTAGTGGTAACTTTTCTGTTGCTTTTATTTGGTGAAGTATTACCAAAAGTTTATGCCACGCAATCACCACGCACATTTTCCATACGCATGGCAGGTGCTATGCGCATACTTATAAGGATATTTAACCCCATAAGCCGTATACTTATCTTCTCTACCTCACATGTAAACCGGCATTTTGCACAAAAAGGCGAAAACATATCCATGTCTGACCTTTCGCACGCGCTGGAACTTACGTCAAGTTCTATTTCAGAAGATAAAAATATCCTGAAAGGAATAATAAAATTTGGCGATATTGATGTGAAGGAGATTATGAAATCACGCGTTGATGTTGTAGCTGTTGACATCAACACCCAAATGAACAAGCTGATTTCCATTATTATTGAATCCGGCTATTCACGTATTCCGGTTTTTGAAGAATCTTTTGATAACATTAAAGGAATACTATATATAAAAGATCTGCTCCCCCATTTGCATGAGGAAAATGAATTTGAATGGCAACCTCTAATAAGGCCTCCCTATTTTGTGCCGGAATCGAAAAAGATCAATGATCTGCTCACGGAATTCCAAACAAACAAAATTCATATGGCTATTGTAATTGATGAATACGGAGGCACAAGCGGCATTGTGACCCTGGAAGATATTTTGGAAGAAATTGTAGGAGAAATTGCCGACGAATCGGATGATGAGGATGAAATTGTATACACTAAACTTAATGAAAAAACTTATCTTTTTGAAGGAAAGATACTGCTGAATGATTTTTACAAGCTCACCCATTCAAACGATGATGTTTTTGACGATGTGAAGGGAGATGCAGATACACTGGCCGGATTAATACTGGAAATTAAAGGTGAAATTCCGGCTAAAAACAGCCAGATCAAGTATAAAAATTTTACTTTTACCATTGAATCTGCAGACAAACGACGCATCAAGCAAATAAAAGTTCATATTGAAGATGAAAAGGATGAAGAGAATAAGAACAATGCTTAATAGAAAAAAGAACATTTTTCTTACACTGCTTGCTTTTATTATTTCTGTATTTTTTGTTTTAAGTTGTGGCCAGAAAGATTTTACACCTAAACCCAGGGGATATTTTCGGATAGACCTGCCCGAAAAGAACTACACACAATATAAAGGCGAATGTCCTTTTACTTTTGCTTACCCCACTTATGCCAAAATAATTAAAGATGCCCAGTCCCCAAATGAAAAATGCTGGTTTAACATTGTTTTTCCGGAAAATGGTGGCATTATTCACACCAGCTACAAGGAAGTTGACAATAATTTGAATGCCTTTACTGAAGATGCACGTTCGCTTGTATATAAACATACGGTAAAAGCTGAAGGCATCAATGAGCAGGT